>JAJCYL010000064.1 GCA_029262955.1 Cytophagales bacterium
CCACCACGGGCGGCATATTCCCACTCTGCTTCGTTTGGTAATCTGAAGTTTGGCATTGGAAATAAACCCCTGTCTCCTCTCCAGTTATTCAAATGCTCAGTTCTCCAAACGCAGAAGTACTTAGCTGCTTCCCAATCTACACCTACGATTGGATAATTATCAAATGCCGGATGTGAATAGTAATACACCATCATTGGATCACCCATATGATGGGTGAAATCCCTAACCCAGACGGTTGTATCGGGCATTAAGTCATCCACTGTATACCCTGAAGGCAAACTAGCTTCTGAACCCTCAGTAATATCAGTAACAAACTGGCGATACTCATTATTGGTGATCTCGGTATCATCCATATAGAAGCCACCAATAGTCACCTGTTTGTTAAAATTAATCTGAGTTGCTGCGACATCCTCATCTGCTTGTCCCATGTGGAACGTTCCAGGAGGAATAGAAACCATACCATAAGGCACAGTCATTTCCCATCCTTCTCTACCAGGCACTCCAACCAGTTCTCCTTGGTCGTCAAAGCCTCCACCTCCGAAGAGATTACCGAAAATACCACAACCCTGTAGAGCTACCGCAAATCCGAGAAAAAGAAAGACAGAATTTTTCAAAACACTACCTTTATTCATAACACCTTGTTTAAAAAATACCTGTGCATTATTAACACCTTAATTACCTGAAATATTGTAATGAATCGCAGATAATTTAAATACACCTTATTTTAATTGCCGAAAGATAACAAAAAATCAACAATTGAAAATCCGCAACTCCACTTTGGGTTACAAATTGAATATTTTATCTCATTTAGGCAAATAAATATTCAATTCCGCACCTAATTATTGAGTTGCCAAGCTTAAAATCTAAACCTTGGAGTCCTTACTATCTTTCGAGGACCTGGGGGAGTAAAGGATAAAGTCTTCCGTAAAGTAATCTCATGTGAGGTTGGTTGTTTTGCATCTTGCGACTGAACAACAAGATCGAATGAATACCCAAGTCGAAGTGATTTGTCTTTAAGGAAGCTATATCCCAATATCAAAACAATAGCCTCTTCTAACCGATAAGATATCCCTCCCCACATGATCTCCTTATATGTTGCAAGTGCCCCGATATCAAACGACAATGTATTGAACTCAGATCTAACAAAAACAGAGGGTGTCAATAAGATATTGGCTGCCACTTGATAGTTGTATCCTCCATAAAAATTCAAACTAGGTTCAAGCTTATTTTCAAGGTCGCTATCACTGAAATCAAAACTGGGCCGTAGTATGTGGTTAAAACCAACTCCTCCGAAAAATTTACTTCCCGTGAAATAAACACCTGCCGCTAAATCAGGCCTCATTTGTGATTCTTTCCCGCGATCAGTAAGTCCGGGTTCAGGATCGACTGCTCGAAACCGATCAAAATTAATTGAGTGAGAAAATAGAGACGGTCGTACCCCAAAACTTAGGGTCCCAAAGGACAATTGTTTTTGATATGCAAGCGCTAGTTGAATTTCTAAATTTGTAGTTAATCCAAGCTGATCTCTAACAATTGTTAGACCAGCTCCACTTAACCCTTTTGGTAAAGGCGCAACAAAACTGAAAAGTTGGGTTGATGGAGCGCCATCATCACCATCAAAAGATGAGGAGTATCCGGCCCATTGAGTTCGATGTGCTGCAGATACATATGTGGTCCCATCAAGCCCAGCCCAAGCAGGATTATAAAAGACCTGATTGAACATATATTGGCTAAAAAGTGCGTCTTGTTGACTAAAAGCACTTGATGAAATCATAAATAAAAGAAAAACAATCCTATACTTCGCCGGCATATATAAGGGGTATTTCAACACTTAAATATATACACTTTACAAGGAATCTTCCCTAATTACATACTTAGAAGAATAGCTATAAAAGGCCATTGGCTCGTCGAACATAAAGTTCGAGTGCGCCCGTCATTGATGGGGCATTGGGTAATGGGGCTTCAATGTCTAAAACCAAATCTGCATTGCGCACTGCCAATGCTGTGGTAGGTCCAAAAGCAGCGATCCTAGTATTGTTTTGTTTGAACTCCGGGAAATTAACAAATAGTGAGTTAATTCCTGAAGGACTGAAGAATGCAATAATGTCATATTTAATATCAGACAAATCACTCAAGTCAGAAGCAACAGTCTTATACATAATTGCCTCAGAATAAGTGTATTCATTTTGCTCTAAGAACTCAGGAATATCATTTTTCCTAATGTTGGAACAAGGGAAAATGTACTTTTCTTCCTTGTGTTTTTTGAGCACCTCAAGTAATTCATTCGCAGTTCTTTCACCGGTAAAGATCTTCCTCTTTCGTATGACAATATATTTCTGCAAGTAATTGGCGGTCTGTTCAGAAATACAGAAATATTTCATGTCAGTTGGAACCTCAACCTTACTTTCAAGTGCTAAACGGAAGAAGTGATCTACTGCATTCCTACTTGTGAATATCACTGCGCTGTGACTCAAGATATCTACCTTCTGTTGCCTGAACTCTTTTAGATCAACAGGTTCAATCTGGATAAAAGGCTTGAAATCTATTTTGAGATTGTATTTTTCCGAAAGTTTCAGATATGGGGAATTCTCATCACCTGGCTTAGGCTGAGATACCAAAATGCTCTTAACTTCCTTCAGTCTGTCTTTGTCAGACTCTACTTTAACATCAACGGATTTGGTAGAAGCAACACTCATATTCTTTCTTTTTTTGAATCTATATTCCTAAGACAAGACAATCTTCACCACTAGAGCGACCGGTAAAATTTCGGTGGCGCAAAAGTATGAAAATATGTGCAGCTTTCTATGTGAAGTTTCATTTAACATTTTTAAATATATCACCAAACCCTTAACTATAAACAGCCCGATTGTGATTATCCATAATTGCGAAATGAACCACAAAAATATACTGGTTGAAAGCGCATAAAAAAGGATTATGATAACAAATAATGCAATTAAATAAAAATGTACAATTCTCAAATTGTCATAGAATTGAATGTGTAATATCCTATGGTTTTTGAAAAATAAATTCGTCAAATACAAAACAATAAATTGGAGATAGAAAATGCCTACAAGTCCAATAGAAACTAAAAACCACTGCCCAATTAAGTTCCAGAATGTCGTAGATGATTCAATGAAGAATACCTCTATATCAGGCGAAAATTGACTCACCGAAATAAGCAGAAATGATACGCTAATGCTTTGAAGGACTATCACTAGAAATATTTCTTTGGACAGAGGTTTGGAGAGATAAATCTGACTTGAGCGAACCCTTATTGCGAAAATTTTAGAAACACTGGAGAACTCTTCAAAGAATCTGTAATTAAACTCTCTAATCATTAAAGCAGCAATTCCGATGATGATCAAAGCAAACAAAATATAATTTGACTGAATTGATGTTACTCTAGCTTTAATAGGATTTTCTTCAGGCACAAATCCTAATGCCGGGTATAGAATACTTGTACTTAATTCCGCTTCCCTGTCAACCTTATAAATGGTAAGCTGAATTGAATCCTTTCGATAGCTTTGATGAAGGCTGTCCATCTCCCATAATAAACATCCATGTAACTTTTTATTTTGTACAATACTACCGTTGATGAGAATTGATATCTCCGCATTTGAGCAGATCTCAAATTCCTTCCCCGCATTTGCGACCAGATCCAGAAAAAAATGAATCGTCCGATTATTAGAAATTTCGCCAAGTACCGGAACGAAATTACCATTCTGCTTATCGTATATAATCCAATGATCGGAATAATCCATGCGAAAGAATTCATCTGCGTTCGCAAGATTATTATTGGTTATTAATACAAGCAATAGAAGAATAATTCTCATAGATTGTTTCCGAATACAAAACTAATCGAGAACCTGTTAAACAGGTCAAGTCAAAACCTATTTATTATACCAAAATGAATCTTTGATTGATTAAAATTTAGAGGTTGGTCCTCGGCACTTCCCAAGGCATAAGCAAATTTAAAATCACCACTTTTTGTGGTCATCTGAAAGCCCAGTCCAAAGCCAATAGGTAAATTGTCAGCTGTCTCTCCCCCAAATTTAGTTACGATAAAAGCTTGATCTGAAAAAAGAAATAGAAATGAATTTGACTCAAAGTACATCCTCATTTCAGTATTGGATAAAATATAATTGCTTCCAAAAAATTGATTTTCATTAAACCCCCTCAAAGAATTTAAGCCACCGACTCTAAATAGATCATTCTTAAAAAGATTCTTATTGAATTGATGGCCTGACCTTATTCGATGATAAAATGACACCGATTTGTTCAGTCTCTTTTGATAGGTTAAATCAACTTCAACCTGATAGAATGGTGTTGTGGTATCAAGGCTTTCGTAAAAGGAATCGGCGAGGTTGGCATTTCTTCTAATTTTTCGATTTCCAATAGAAATTTCAGATAATAATCTGATCCCATCATCTCGAAGATCCTTGACGCTTAAGCTATTGTAAGAATAACCCCAGCCATATTTAGCCAATCTAAAATCAATATTTTCAGGTAAGTTATCGGAAGTGAGGGATTGCTGTGATGACAGCAATCCTGCCGATTTGAAGTCCACAAAGAGATTGAAAGCCGACCTGGGAGAAAGGCTCACCTCACCCCCAAATTTAGCATCCCTATTAATAAAAGTTGTGTCTTCTTTAAGTTGTTTATATTCAGCGATAACGTCAATTGGAGTTCCTATAAAATTGGGAAGTCGGACTCCCACATCCAGAAGCTGTGACTCTTCCTTCAGTCGCTGCCAGTGAATTTTAAATTCTTTTCCTGATTCAAAAGGATTGAGCAACTCAAGATTCAGTTCACCGGTAATTAGAGTTTTACCATCTCGAGCAGAATTTGGCAAAAAGCCAATGATTCCATCAAAACGATTGGATTTAATTCTCTCAACTTCAATTCCAATTCTGGCTTCATCGTTGTGAAAAAGCAATTGAACAGGACCATTCAGGTTATAGTAGGGCAAATTTTCAAAGTACTCGGGTATTTGTTGGACCTTTCTCTCACTATATGGTGAACCGACTGCTGTCCGGAGGTAATCGGTAAGATACTTTTTCCTGGCTTGATTACCATTGACATCAATTGTATCAAATTTTATTAATGGTCCGCTTTCAAATGACAATGAGCCATGTATACGCTGGTCAATTATCTCAAGTGAGTCCAACTCAGTGCTGGCAAAAGGAAATCCATTGTTATTAGCTTGCTTTAATAATTTCGAAAATGATCCCCTATAATACTGACCATCTATTGGTTGATTTCGATTTTTCCAAGTTGCTTGTTTCCTCCAAGTTGGCGGTATCCCAGATACCCTGACCCTTCCCCACTTATACCGGTTGCCGACAAATAGATGGGCAACAATTGACTTGGGGGTTTGACTTATGGAATCAACGCTGGCTGTAAGATATCCCTCTTCCTGAAGAGTACTTTTAGTTAGGAGAATCTCCTTAATCGCTGTGATTGAATCCGGTACTTGTAACTGTCCTGCATACCTATCAAGTATCGGCTGCCGATCGTCATGAGATTTAAATAATAAATACTTTAAACTATCCTGTCCTGATAACTTTGCAGAACATAACAAAATGATAAACAGTACATTTAAGCCGGAACGATTCACTAGATTCACCACCAAATTATACTACTAAAATAACTCAAATACCATTGGCCGGAATTTATATTCACATACCCTATTGCCGACAGGCCTGTAATTATTGCGACTTTCATTTTTCAACCAATCTGGATAGCAAATCACTCCTTATGGAATGTATTAATCAAGAATTGGTGATGCAGCAAGAATATCTATCAAAAGAACCGGTATCCTCAATTTACTTCGGTGGAGGCACCCCTTCACTTATGTCTAGTAAAGAACTTAACGCAACACTTGAGACAATTGCCAATTACTATTCTCTGGCTGACAATGTTGAGATAACCATCGAAGCTAATCCTGAGAACATTAATGATGAAAATTTAGGGCATTATTATGACGAAGGTATAAACCGGCTGAGTTTGGGAGTACAGAGTTTTAATGACAGATTATTGCGATACCTAAATCGAGTGCATTCATCATCTGAAGCCATTGCAAGTTTGGAATGCATCGAAAAGAGTAACATAAACAATTATAGTCTTGATCTAATTTTCGGTATCTCTGAAGACGACCATGACATTTGGGCGGAGGATTTAGACACTGCAATCGCATTTAAACCAAATCACCTGTCGCTGTATAATTTGACCATTGAGGACAGCACAGTATTTGGCAATTGGTTGAAGAAAGGGAAAATCCAATTAGTCTCAGAAGAACATAGTGCGGAAGGATACGAATATGCACATAGTTTACTTACTTCAAAGGGTTACGACCATTATGAAATTTCGAATTATTGTCTACCACGTCACCATTCCCATCACAATACATCCTATTGGAATAATGAGAAATATCTTGGTATTGGACCTGGTGCCCACTCATTTAATGTGGTTAGTCGACAATTCAACGTCAATAACAACGCCAAATACATTGAGTCTATAAAATCAGGTGAAATTGCATACAGTTTGGAAACTTTAACCCGATCTGACAAAATCAATGAGCAAATTATGACAGGCTTACGCACCAAATGGGGCTGCGATTTGCAAGCATTGAAAGATCATTTCCAATTTGATTTAATTAAACGGCGCCACTCGATTATTGATGAACTAATACGTAAAAACTTTATGTTAATAAATGAAGAGAAACTTATTCTTACCCTACCGGGTCAATTGATTGCAGATCACATTAGTTCAGAATTAATGATTGAACCACTTGAACCCGATTTGGTCTAAAGAGTTAAAATGGACTAAATTGTCTTGTCAAATGAATCCTGAAGAGAAAAAAGCGTTCATGTTACTTAAAGCCTTGATCTTTCATTATCACGGGCTTGACGAGGATGAGGAGAAAATTCTCAAGGAAACAGCGAACGACCTGGACGCCCATCAAGAGCTGACCTGGGCAAATGCATTTATCTCCCAGGATTACATCTCTGCATTCGAAAGGTCCCGAGAATTTCTCAATAAAGTGATCGGCAGATTAGAAAAACAAAAACGAGTTGATCACCTAATCGCTGTTTGGGAAGACAATAACAAAAAGGGTTATCTCACCGAAATGGAGGCTACTGCCATGTTGACCCTGGCCAGGGACTGGAGTGTAGAAAAAGAGCTATTAAAAAAAGTAAAAAATTAAAGGCTCATCATGTCCTTAAACCTGGCCGCCTGACGCCGGCTGACCTCCACTTTTTCTCCACCTTTCAATTGCACCATTAATCCGCCATTAAACCAGGGCTCAATGGTTTCAACCCAACTTAAATTTATAACGTGTTTTCTAGATGCTCTAAAGAATGACCTGTCGTCCAACCTCTCATCAAGGGCATTTAATGACTTGTGAATCATCGGTTTGAAGTTGTCGAAGTAAACCTTAATGTAATTCCCATCTGATTCAAAGAGTCTGATATTTGATAATCTGACAAACCAGCACTTGTCCCCATCTTTAACAAATACCTGATCGTTTCCGGTTAACTTCGATTCATCCGCATTGCCTTCTGATTCCTGAACTTCCTCGATCGCTACTATTTTATTGATGCTCTCAGCCAGCCTTTCTGTCTGGATAGGCTTAAGGAGATAGTCAAGTGCGTTGAAATCAAAAGCTTTTAGGGCAAACTCATCGTATGCGGTTGTGAAAATGACTTTTGGCACTTTGTCCAGGCTCTCCAACAGTTCAAATCCGGTCTTACCGGGCATTTGAATATCCAAAAAGATCAAATCGGGTTGAAGTGTATTAATCTTCTCAAAGGCATCATCAGCATCAACTGCTTCGCCTATTATTTCAATTTCGTCAAAACCGTTAAGCAAGTTGGTCAGTTCTTTTCTGGCTAAACGTTCGTCATCAATTATTAAAGTTCTCATTATCGGTAGTTTCAATTTATCCTTTTATACCAGCCTGGTACTGCCCAGGCTGTCATTTTATCCAGTTAATATCTTTTTGTTCGGGTGAATACTCGGGTATCCTAATCTCAGTCAGGACAGTCCCTTTTACTTCGTTATCAATGTGAAAGGAGGCCTGATCTCCATAAATCAACTTCAATCTTTTTCGGGTATTGTCTAGGCCATATCCTGTCGACTTCGATGTGCCATTTAAATAATGCCCGCTGTTTCTGATCCTAATGATAAACATGGAATCCTTAACATCAGTAGAAATTTCAATCTTACCTCCCTTTTTAAGGTTAGATACTCCATGCTTTATCCCATTCTCTACCAGAGTTTGAATCATCATGGGTGGCACTTTGTATAATTCAGAACTTGGGTGGATTTGTAAATCGGTTTTCAATCTTTCTTCGAATCGAATTGTTTCGAGTGCAAGATAATCCCGTACAGTTCTTATTTCATCATTAAAATCCACCAATCGATTTTTGTCCAGAGCCAATGAGTTTCTAAGAATGTTGGACAGTTGAGTAATGGCGTCTTTTGACTTGGAAGGATTCTCATCTACCAAAGCTCTGATGCTATTGAGCGCATTGAAAATAAAATGGGGGTTCAATTGAGATTTTAAACTATTCAATTCTATCTCATTCATCGTTGCTTCGTACTGAAGAGTCTTTCGATAACTTTCAAAGTAGTGAAACACGAAGTAGATCGAAACCCACAAAAAGTAAATGATCAGAGAAACGAAAATAAGGGCAAATAAGTCAGTGGCCTGTCTTGAAGAAATACTTGTAACGAGAATGTAGCTAATTGTACTATTAGTTAAGCTCAACAGAAATGTAGACAACAGGAGCCTTGGCAATAACCTATTCCAGGGTAAACTAAACCAATCCCGACGTTTGATATGCAGTCTCAACAAATGTGTAGAAAGCATAAAAAATCCCACCTGGAAGATTTCCCCAATAAGGAGAATTTGTGTAATTGTTCGCGTATATGAATAACCCATCAGGTTGACAATCCCATAAAGCGACCAGCCTCCTATTTGGCAAATCCAATATAATTTTTGCTTATTCAATTGTTAAAAATACTTAGTCCTTGTCTTAATTGTAAAATCCTTTTTACACCGATGGTTATTAATTAAAAATTGAATTAATATTTTTTGCTTATTGTGCTCTTTGTTTCGTACAACTTTCTCCAAATATTGGCGGCAATTTATGCGTGGTTACAACGAAATATTATTTCGCTTTACCTGCATTTCTAATACCAATTATACCAACAACCCAACCAATGTGCTCCCATTTAAAACGAATCTACATCGATTGTAAAATCACCCCTAATTGATTGTTGAAATTACTAACGAAGTTTTATGCAAAATGAACAATTATTCAGTTGAAAACATCCCATTTTTTCACAAAACATAAAATATTCTGCTGCGTATACTCGCCTGTAAACACGATAACAAAATTTTATACTACTCAAAGTACAATTAGAGATGATAACGAGAAGAATTAAGGGATTAGCATTAGGATTACTAATGCTATCGGGAATTGGGGCTACTCAAGCAGACCATAAGTACAAAACTGAAAAGGAATATAACGAATTGATTCAAGCATTGAACGATGTATCTGAAAATGCTTTTATTGAAGCCTACGGATTAAATTGGGAGCAAAAAGTATATGTATATGACATAGATGGTGGTTTGCTGTTGGAAGAAACAGAAGCTGATTTAAATTCAGATCAGTATAAGGTTATCTTTCAGAGTGACTTCGTTATGGAATCTGCTGGAAACCAAATCTATATTTCAAATAAACAATCAGCACCAATCAACTTTAACCAAGAAATAAATTAATTATGGGAACTTATTGCTCCTCGTTTTGATTGTAAAGGAAGCAAATACAAATCATAGTTAGTAAATTTTAATGTTTTGGTTAAGGTTGGAATGCCATCATGAATATTCGTGATGGCATTTTTCTATTCTACACTTTTAAGCAGGGCATACCTTTTGGAAAAATAGCTTAGAATGATCTTGGCTCCGGCCCTTTTAATGCTCAGGAGACATTCCACCATGGCCGCATTTTCATCAATCCATCCTTTTTGGCCTGCTGCTGTTATCATGGCATACTCACCACTGACATTGTAAGCAGCAATTGGTATATTGAAATTCTCAGAAAGTGATTTAATAATGTCAAGGTATGCAAGAGCCGGTTTGACCATCATAAAATCTGCTCCCTCCAATTCGTCCAGCTCAGCCTCGAGCAAAGCTTCTTTGGCATTGGCCGGATCCATTTGATAAGTCTTCTTGTCACCTGATTTTGGGGCAGAATCCAAGGCGTCTCTAAACGGCCCATAAAATGCGCTGGCATACTTTGCTGTGTAGGACATGATGGCTACATTTTCAAATCCATTATCATCCAGCACTTCACGAATATAACCCACTCTGCCATCCATCATGTCGGAAGGGCCGATGATATCAATGCCAGTTGCAGCCTGAGCTAATGCCATTTTGCCCAAAACTTCCAGTGTTTCATCATTAAGAATGATTCCATCTTTTACAATCCCATCGTGCCCATCAATACTATAAGGGTCCATCGCTACATCTGTCATGATGCAGGCTTCGGGGAATTTTAATTTAATCTTTTCAAGCGCTTTCAGGTAGAAGAAGTCCGGATTGAAGCTATGAGTTGCGGTTTTGTCCTTATATGACACATCAACAACAGGAAAAATATCAAAAGTATTGATGCCTAATTCCAAACACTCTTCAATTTCGTTAAAAAGTGAGTCCAATGAATGTCTATAAATTCCCGGCATGGAGGCAACTTCCACTTTTTGATTTTCTCCCTCCAGCAAGAACAACGGAAAAATCAAATCGTTGACCGAAATCCTCGTCTCTCTGACCATTTCTCTTATGGCGGCTGTACTTCTATTTCTCCTGGGTCTTCTTTCCATTATGGTTCCATTATCATCAGAATGCTAATGTGGACTAAAGCAATCTTCCAAAAGTAAGAGATGCCTTCTAATAAATATTATTCTGAGTGCAGAATTAGTCGTACCAAAATGAGTTAAAATGCAATGCTTAAGTTTGATTCAAAAATTATTTCCTTTAATTTGAGCATGCCCAAATAAAAGCCATTCAATTTTAAAGACCAACTATGGATATTAAGGCCCATTTACAAGTTTTATTAAAACTAGCTCTTGTTGACGAAAATTTCGATGATCAGGAAAGAGACATGATTCGAATGATTGCTGCAGCTAATGGTGTACCTAAGCAGGAAATTGAAGAGATGATTTCCAAGGCATTAAAAAATAAGATTGATGAGCCGGTAGTACTGCCAACATTGTCTGACGATGAAAAATTTGAGTATTTATATAACATCGTTCAATTGATGAAAATTGACAGCAAAATTTATCTTAGCGAGATAAATTTTTGTGAAGATATGGCTGTGAGATTGGGATTTAATAAGAAGGTCATTGGAAGGCTATCCCGGCAAATATTCAGTGATCCATCGATCACATCCGATAAAGAAAGATTAAAAATTGCTGTCTTAAAATTTAAAAATTAGTCATTAACCTAATTGTCATTTTATGAGTATTGAGACCCACTTGAGTATGTTGATTGATCTGGCTACAATTGACGAGGACTTTGATGCAAAGGAGAAGCATATGATCTATATGATCGGCAAAGCGAACGGCATGACCGAATCGCAGATTGACAAACTTGTGGAAAATCCCCACCCTGTTGAACACCCGGAGAGTATTTCTTTCGATCAGAAATTTGAGTACCTTTTCAATATCGTTCAATTAATGAAAATTGATCATGAAGTCTTTCTCAGCGAGATACATTATTGTGAGGATATGGCTGAAAAATTAGGGTTCAATAGAAAAGTTATTGGTGAGCTTTCGAAAGGAATTTATGCTGATCCGTCTATTACCTCCGATAGAGAACGACTTAAGAAGAAAGTTGAAAAACATTTGAAGTGATTTTGTGACCGAATTTCTAACGGCACACTTCTAATTGAACACCTTTCGTAAAATTCAGGAAACTTTTCCCCCTTAGAATCGATAAGTTAAATGCTGCTTTAATAGTTTGGCAGGATCTATCTATTTAGCAAGGCTTAGGCCTACCGCTTATTTATGAGCACACCTCAATTATTATTCGAATACTCACCCTGGCTTATCATTATTTGCATTGGCATTGGTGTAGTTTATGCTTTTATTTTATATAGCACTAAAGGGCCATGGGGCGGAATAACCAAAATTTGTCTCGCTGTGACCAGATTCATTACCGTCTCTGTTCTTTGCTTTCTTTTGCTGGGCCCCTTTTTGAAACAACTATTCAATTCTACCGAGAATCCAACCTTTATTTTTGCCATTGACAACTCAAGTTCAATCACCCAATCAATTGATACTGCCTTACTAAACAATCAGCTCAAGCAGCTACAAGCATTAGCAGATCAATTAGATGAAAAGGGTTATGAAATCGCTATCAAGACTATAACTGGCTCAAACTTATCAAGTTTAACAGCTCTAGAAAATAACCATAAATCAACTGATCTTAATAAAATTCTGAAGTCGATTCAGTCTGATTACGAAGGCAAAAATATCGGGGGGGTGCTATTGATTAGCGATGGCATTTACAATCAGGGCTTGTCTCCCAGCTTTTCTCCCTACAACTTTAAGATTCATACACTTGGCCTGGGGGATACTATTCCAAAAGAAGACATCAAACTTAGAAGTGTTTATTTTAATAAAATAGCATACCAGGGAAACCGATTTCCATTGGTAGCTGAGGTTATTAACTCGGGGTTTTCAGATAGGGAAGTTGTGGTAAGAGTTCTTAAAGATGGGCAAGAGTTGGAGCGCACCGGAGTAAGGTTTTCTGGGGATAACCAGCTCAAAAGCATAAGCTTCACCATCGCAGCAGAGGATAATGGCATACAACATTATCGCATAGAGGTTCTGCCATTGGAGGGTGAATCAGTCTATACTAACAATTATAAGGATGCCTACATTGACGTCATTGAGGGAAAAGAAAAGATATTACTGGTAGGTTTAGCTCCGCATCCAGATATCAAAGCAATTGCGAGTACAATTGAGAACAATGAGAATTACGAACTAAAAGTTCACATTCCAGGTATTGAGGAATTCGTAGAAGATAAATATGATTTGGTGATCTTCCACCAGGCATTTGATCGCTTCAACAGAAACAATCAAATGATAAAAAGGTTCATGGAGTCAGAAACACCGATTTGGTTTATTCTTGGAAATCAGAGCAATATCAACTCCTTCAACCAATTGAATGGCCTGATTAAGATTACATTGACCAGTAGTAATAAAGATCTGGTAAGACCAGCCCACAATCGTGGATTTAGTCGTTTCAAAATGAATTCTGAGGATTACCAATCAACACTCACCGGCTATCCACCAGTGGTTGTGCCCTTTGGTAAGACAGAATTGACCCAAGGAGGTGAGGTTCTTTTATATCAACAAGTGGGTAGTATTGTAACCAATAAACCTTTACTTGCTGTACATGAGTCTGGTGGCAAAAAAATTGCCGTCATGGTTGGCGAAGGATTTTGGCAGTGGAGAACAATGGAGTTTGCTGTGAATAATGGGCACGAGACTTTTGATGAAATAGTCTCAAAACTAATTCAGTTCTTAAGTGCCAAAGAAGATAAGAGGAAATTCAGGGTCTATCCCAGTGAAAATGAATTTTATGACTCTGAGGATATTACTTTTGAAACTGAGATATACAATGATATTTACGAACCTATTTATGGGAACGAAATCCAACTGACCATTACTAACGAGGAAGGCACATCCAATAACTTTAACTACACTACTAGCAGCGCTAATAGTCAGTACAGGGTAAATGGGCTAACCCAGGGGGTTTATCAATTTACAGCATCTACATTACTGAATGGGCAAGCTGAAAAGTCATCGGGTGAGTTTTCGGTGAGTGAGTTGCAGATTGAATCCCTCAATTTAACTGCTAATCACAGTGTGCTCAGAAAACTGTCCCGTGACTCCGGGGGCGAGTTTTATCTTCCTCATGAAATTGAAAAGCTCAGTCAATTCCTTACTAATGAAAAACCTCAAGGGATTATTTATACCTCTGAAACTTTTTTGCCTCTCATTAACCTCAAATGGATCTTCTTTATTTTATTATTCCTGCTTTCAGCGGAATGGTTTACAAGGAAGTACAGCGGTGGCTACTAGTCTACAGATGCTAGGTTAACTTGTCCAGATCGCGGATTAGTATTCGTCTCCGATCAAAATTGATCAGATTCTTTTCCTTTAATTCGTTCAATATTGTTGTGACCGTTTGTCTAGAAGTGCCTGTAAGGCTTGCAATGTCTTTGTGAGTAAAGTGATTCTTTACCATGGTTTCAAAGCCAACCTTCTGACCTCTTTCTTCAGCCAAATCCTTCAAGAACTCAACTACCCTGGATCGGGCATCTTTGAAAACCAGAGACTCCAGGCGCCTCTCAATTTTCTTTATCCTCATCCCCATCAGCTTGAATATTTTTAAGTTGAGAGGCTGATTGTCTTTCATCATGGCCTGCATATCATCAATTTTCATTTGACAAATCCGGGTCTCGTTGTCAAGTGCCTGAGCAAAATCAGATCTCACTTCTTCTCCGGTTAATGACAATTCTCCAAATATCTCGCCTTCTCCTAAAATGGCTTTGATAACCTCTTTACCATTATCGGAATAAGTGCCAATCTTGACCCTCCCTGCAGCTATCATAAAGACATGATTAGACGGTTCTTCCGGAAAATAAATAAAATCATCCTTTTTGAAGGAATTCGGATGATGCCTGTCTTCCAAAGCAGCAGATTTGTTTGGGCACATGAGATCGAACAGATCCACTTTCTCAAGAAACCATAAATTCGATTGTTCGTTCATTTTAACTCTTATGTTTGAATGTCATGATCCTGACATTCAAGTTAACCATTTCCATAGAATAAAAATTCATTGGTTCTCCTTATTCTTTTCAAATTTTAGCCATCTATGGGCAGCGAACGTCAGGCCCCAAAGTATTATGGCGACAACCGTATATTGAAGTGCATCACTCGTCGTTCTTAAACTGATCCAGAAAACTACAATTGTCAACGATAATAATACCCAAAAAAGTCCCTTTATAAAGTTTAGGGGCATCAGCAGTTAATTTTGGCAAAGTTAAAACATAAATTTGATGATGGCTTTTAACTATCAGGTTCTACATGAAGACAATCACTTACTCGTTGTTAATAAACCGGCTGGCATTCTGGTTCAAGGTGATCGTACCGGAGACATACCTTTAGTGGAACGTTACAAAACCTATATAAAAGAGAAGTATTCAAAACCAGGGGCAGTTTTTTTAGGTGTTGTCCATCGATTAGACAGGCCTGTCAGCGGAGCTG
>JAJCYL010000065.1 GCA_029262955.1 Cytophagales bacterium
CGGTCTCCGACCGGATGCTTCAACAGGCGGTAAGCCAGGTGATAGCCCCGAAGTTTGAGCCGGATTTTAAAGACCATAGCTATGGTTTTCGTCCGAAGAAGAACGCCCACCAGGCGGTACTGCAAGCGAAGGAGTACATCAATGAAGGCTATCGACATATTGTTGATATCGACTTGAAGAATTTTTTCGATGAAGTAGAGCATTACATTCTGCTCCAATTGCTGTATCGGAAGGTGAAGTGCCCGACCACGTTACGGTTGATCAGGAAATGGTTAAGAGCTCCGATAATGATCGGGGGCAAGTTGACCAGGAGGCGAAAGGGAATCCCGCAAGGTAGTCCACTGAGTCCGCTACTGTCTAATATCCTTTTACATGAATTGGACAGGGAGTTGGAGCGGCGGGGTTACAAGTATGTCCGCTATGCCGATGACTTTAGCATTTACACTAAAGACAGAAAGCAGGCCCGGGAATCAGGGAACAGCATTTACCAGTTTCTAAAAGAGAAGCTAAAGCTGCCCATCAACCGGACAAAGAGCGGGATACGTAAGCCGGTACATTTCCAGCTATTAGGCTACGGGTTCGTACCGACCTACCGAAAGGGAGAGAAGGGACAGTATCAACTGGTGGTAAGTGAGAAAGGCTGGGGCAAGCTCAAACAAACCCTTAAATCTATCACAAGGAAGACCACACCGATGAGTCTGACAGAGCGCATCGCTAAACTGAAAGTGGCCCAACACGGATGGCTGAACTACTTCCGTTTGGCAAGTATTCACCAAAAGCTTAAGGATATAGACAGTTGGCTGCGCAACAGGCTGCGGTATTGCATATGGCACCACTGGAAAAAGCTTGAAAGGAAAAGGAAGAACCTGATCCGACTGGGCATTTCCAAATGGCAGGCCTATGCATGGAGTCGTACCCGAATGGGAGGCTGGGCAGTAGCCCAAAGTCCAATACTCAGAACGACAATTACTTTGAAAAGGTTGAGGAAACGAGGCTATCGACCTCTATTGGATTATTATAAGCAGGTATTTCCGGCATTCCCGTTACTTAACGAACCGCCAAGTACGCGACCCGTACGCTTGGTGGTGTGAGAGGAGCACCCCGGCTATTCTAGTCGGGGCCTTCTACTCGATTAGGGTCTTATTAAAAACTTTGCCAAGAGTGTTCAAACAAGATTGGGTAGTGACTCTGAATTTCAGAGACCTTTTTATCACGATTTACTTCCAGTAAATTCACTATCTGTTCATAGTCTCCTTCTAATTCCTGGTAGATATTTTCAATATCATAGTTCATACCAACTAAATGGTTAAAAACCGCTAAAGAAAGTAATTTTCCTACATACCATTCCAAATTTGACCATAAGTTGGAGTATTCATTTATGAATTTTCCAGAATGAACTATTTGGTTCCTATGTAAGTAAATTCGATCGAGTTGGTACGAAATTGATTTAGACGATCTCTGAATCCTATTAAGCAAATCTTCGCAAGTCCATATTTTCCCAGAATAGACATCATTAAGATGACAGAACTGCTTACAAAGCAAATTTGAATGGTTTTTGATTGATTTATAAGGATCATTTTCTTTTTCAAATGATGTTGTAAGCCAATTTGCCCATGAAACAATGTTTGATGGTTTGAATCCAAATTGAGGATTTCCCAGACTTGACAGTCCATTATCATTCGATTTATTGGTTTCGATGAATCTTACTGCAAGAGACATTATATCTCTTCCTAGCGCTCCGATTGACAATGATTTTGAAACAAAAACTTTTACGTTTTCAATATCTGAGCTTTTATTTCTATAAGGAAGTAAAGTTTCCATAGAGGTCCAGAGTAATGCTAAGGAGTTCTCAATGGATTTTGAACCAAGTGCCAGATGATAGAAATAAATTGGTTGAAATAGGTTTTCTATATGTGGGATTTCAGAGTTTTTGTCGAATTTAAAATCATAATCCTTGGATAACCTTGAAAGTGTTTGTTTTAAAGTATTTACCCTAAAAGGAGTATTAATTGGATCGATATAAATACTGCTTTTAATATACTTATGCTCACTTGCTTTGCTAAATCTCCATAGGATCTTGTCAAAGAATTGATTGAAGAATGAAAGTGACATCCTCTCTTTGGACGCAACAAACCTCTTTAGACCTACATCGTATATTGATCGTATGAAGTTATGGGGATCCATGGCCTCAGCCGTTACCTCAAACAACTCTTCCTTCACTTTAGGTTCAAATCCATCTTGAAGAATTTTTTCCTTAATCTTTTCAAATTTGACTGACTTGATTTTGACCTTGTCTTCATTCAGATTATCTCTCATAAATTTGAATTCAAGACTTTGCAGTGGAACCTTAAAGAGAAATTTATATTCACTGTCTTTGATGTCAAAGTTTTTAAGAAATTTTTCAATTGCCGTAAATCCACCTTGTCTTGATACGTATCGAAAAGCCAAGTCACTTATACTTGTTGCCGAGTAACCAACATAAAGAAGGTACGGGATTAGAAGATCAACTAGAATGTTAATTGTTTCAGAGTTTCTTATAAACTGATCTTCATTTTTAAAATCAATCTTTTCTATTTCACCTGACAAAAAGGAGAAATAATGTTTTAGTGTTCTCTCATACTTTACACGAGAATTATGCAAAAAATCGCTGAAGTGGTTAGAGTGATCAAGACGTTTTGTATCGAACTCCTTGAAGTATTTAACAATATCTGGAAAGTAATTTTTGAGTATGAAATCATTAGTAATATTCGATTTTAGGCTGGTATCCCTTGACTCATCAATCAGACTTGTTAATCGACTCTTGAATTTAGGGTTAGATTGAACCAAGGAAGCGACAAGAATAATTTCTGCTAGTAAAGTGTGCCCATTTGTTGTTCTATGTCGATTAGAAATTAGTTCACCTGAATCCACTCGTTGTTTTACTAACTCGAGAAAGTATTTGGATAATGAGGTATGCTTATCGTTCCAGTTATCATTTTTTACTGTCCACATGTTTACGGTATCTAAGAATTGACCCTAACAAGTGAATAAACGCAATTCCGTTTATTTCTCTTATAGCATCCAATTCTAATTTAACTAAATCTTTTATCAAATAACGGCTTTAACGCCCTCTAACCTATTTTAAATAATTGTAAATACTTACAAATGTTTATAAGTACTTACAATTATTTACTTCCCATTTGTAAATGGCTATTCGTAGGTAATCAAAAAAATAAGCCGCCCAACAGGACGGCTTTCAGCCTTTAAACATTACAACTATGAATTCAGGCAGCAGCACTGATTTCAAAATCAGGGTTCGCTACTTTTTCGAACTTGACACGGTTTAAATTCTCCTTCATTTCAAGACTTGGTCGAAACAACACCTTGTAATTCTTGATGCTTCCTCGATTGACATCTTCAGGTGAATCTTCACCCTTACTCTTCACGCTAATTGAGAATATTCCCAACTGACCCAAGTCAACAGTTCTACCTTGACTTAAATGACGTGTAGTCAATTGAAGGAAACTTTCTAAAACAGCATAAACGTCTGCCGTGTTCACTGTATTCAGCTCAGAAATCTGAGTGATAAATCGCCTGAGATCAACTCTGCGATCTCTAACGATTGATGCGTAGTACTTAATTTCGCCGCCGCCGACCACTCCCGGCCGGCCACGACCTATTGCTTTGAATTGTATTGACATAATTCTAAAATTTAAAATGTGAAAAAATGATTAAATAAAAAGGTGGGAATTCCCGAGAGTGAGGTTCGTATCAGCTGCTACTGACCTACTTGTTAACACTTACAATATAACAAAAAACGGTCCAATAATTTGACCAATTCTGTTAAATAATGTTAAACAACTGTTCTTTGAATATTCTCTATCGGGATGTGATCTATGGAGTAGATAATGACAGTAAAAAAAGTATAGTTATACTTTTTGATTTATGTTGCTATACTTTTTAAATAGTGTAGCTATACTTTTTGAATTATATAACTATACTTTTTAATTTATGTCGTTACACTAATTGATTGGTATAACTATATAATTGTATAAAGCCTATATCAAAAGGAATTGAGTCTTATCCATGTTGTCGCAATCCCAATAAATATGTCATTTTCGCCCAAGGTTGTGGGTACTTCAACAATTGAAAAAATAAGGTAGTCATCGTACTTATTGCCAATATTAGATTCCAACTTTCTTAAAGCTCTTCCAACTTTACTTGTACTAAGGACTTCAGCATAATACTGATTGAAATCCTTTTTAGTCGGCTTGGATACAGACAGTGCGATTAGCACTACAACTACTAAACCGATGTAGAATAATCCATCAAATAATTTAGTCATACTCAATAATTTACAGCCTTTAAAATAGTAATTGACTGTCATGTTTCCTAACGGTACTGTATTAAACAGTTATGTTTGTTGAGTGTAGTTAATAAACACCCTCCTTCACCTCCCTCAAGGGAGGAGTGGTAGCGGTAATATTGGCGGGATCGTCAAGATAGGAATAGATGGTGATGATTTAGTAAAGAAGGCTGATGAGCTTGTGGAAGGGGGTAGCTCGACATTGGGTGATGTGGCCAGTCTTACTAGAAAGTGGGATGACCTTTCACCTAACGAAGTAAAACAGCTTTTCACTAAACTTAATAAGTCTGATATTAAGCCATCCTCTTCAAAGCAATGGGGTGCTCGTACAGCAAATGAAAACTTCAAACTAGAGTATATTGGAGAAAATACGGATGTAAGATTGGAAAACTATATTCCACCTTACAAAAGAGGGACTTTTGCAAATCAAATTGAATTAGCTGAAGATGCTTTATTTGTGCGAGTACATGGAACTAGGGGACAGGTGGGCCGTTGGATGATTAATATTGAAGATTATAAAAACCTAGTTAAAGACCCAGATAGTTTTAAAGATGTTTTTGCGCTCCCTTCAAAGCCTTCTAAAGCTTCACTAGTCAAAATTCCTAAAGGTGTTAAAATATGGAAAGGTGAAGCTGCTGGAAATAAATGGGGAACTGGGGGTGGTGTTCAAATTCAAGTGGATGAATGGTCAAAGTACCTAGACGAAAGCGAGGATTGGTTTAATACTTTAGAAGATTTACAGTAATGATTTTCAATCAAACAGATTACAAAAGTCTCTCAATTGGTTCTAATAAAATAGAACTACCTAAAAGAATAAGACAGCTTGAATCCTTTCAAGGTCATATTGCAGTACGAATTGGTTCCAAGAAAACTGATACTGAGTTTAAGAAAGAATTCGATGGAGGAAATGTTTTTATTCTGAATGAATCGGGCATTGTATGGCAATATGACAAAAAGACCATTACAGAAATCTGGAAGAAAAATGAACATACTTTGTGTATGTATGATGGGCAGGCAGACATTTGGGTTGATATCAATAAACAGAAAGTAGTAAGAACAATATGGAACCCTTGGGGGTTAGATAATCCCAAAGAGATATAAGGCCTATAGATAATAATAATGTAAATACTGGAGAGATTTGTGTTAAGTCAGAAAGTCGATAAGTTACTGACATGGAAAAAGAGCAGTTATTATGTATTGAATCGTTGAAATAAACTCACAAATACCCTTCATCAGTTAAAACCTTACTGTGGCTTCCATATTCTCTTTGGTAACTAATGGGTAGGAATGGGCTGAGTGCAGAAGGAAGTGTACGTAAATATTATGGTGGTATACGTGATATATTACCCTCCATGGTTTTCCCCTTTGCAATAGACCTGGCGGAAATTTTATATGTTTCAAGTATGAACATAGGAAAAGCGAACCTTCTATAATTTTTTGGAAACATGAAGGTATCGTAAAAGAAGGTCAAGAATATTATCAGTTTGAGGATGTGGCGGACTCTTTCAATGACTTTCTTAAAAATTATATAGTAAAGACTACGATTTTGGGGACATTGATTTTTTCACAATCAAAATCGATTATTAATAATCCATTTTTCGTGGTCACAAATACCCCTCATCTGTCAAAAATCTCGCGGTGGCTTCCATATTCTCTTTAGTAGCCTGTGGGTAGGAATGACTCTTACTGTCTACAATGGGGAATAGTTTTTTCATACTCCCTTTGATCTAATCGTTGAATCTAAGAATTAAGAAATCATGAAATATATCATAACTCTTTGCATATTGTTAATCACCCTTGGATGTAACTCAAGTGCACAACAAACTAATTTAAAAGTTGATGAAGAAATTCTTGAGGTATTAAAGAAGCAGGCATTGAATCTGGAGCTTTTTGAATTAGCCTTCGCACTTCCAGAATTAGCTGCATTAATTGAGAATGATACTACGGAATTATTTGAGAATAGGATTATGACTTCCTTCCATTCGAACCTAACAAGTGAAGTTAAATACCTCCATTCACTTGAGTTACGGTTCTTATTGACAAGGTTTAAGGAAGATAAATTATTGAAAGCAGCATTCCCTAAGGCTTTGGAATTGGTGTTAAAAAAAGAAGATCTTGTGAGCAATCAAATAATTGATGATTTCGCAATTGTTTACAAAGGATATATCCACTTCCCAGAACAAGTGGACGCAGCCAGTATAATCACATTACTTACTTCGAAAGATTGCCATCCTTTTGAACAAATCACTCAAGACAAAATTGCTTTGTATAACTTCAACAATTGGTTAGAGTATGGATTTGATGAATTCAGATACTATCCAGGTTCAGGACATCCTGCTAAATCAAAACTTAACAGTAGAATAATCAATTATATTTTAGAAAATTCAAAGTGCCCGAATCACCCCTTAGTCAAGAAATCCAAAGAAATGA
>JAJCYL010000066.1 GCA_029262955.1 Cytophagales bacterium
AATTTGCGTTGTCAGTTGGTAATTGACAATAGTTCCTCCATGTACTATCCTTATGAGAGTGCTGCAAAAATCAGATTCTCCATTTTGGCCGCAGCTGCCTTGGCTTATTTATTGCATAAACAACGAGATGCAGTAGGGTTGTTCACCTTCTCTGACAAAATTGAACTCCAAACTCAAACTAAATCTACACCAACCCACATTAATAAGTTATTCGTTCACCTGGAACAACTACTCCAGGAAAAAACGCTACAAAAAGAAACAAGCGTAGCCGAGGTTCTTCATCAAATTGCGGAAAAAATTCATAGAAGGTCATTGGTTATCCTGTTTAGTGACATGTTTCAGGATCAAACTAAAATGGGAGAAATATTTTCAGCGCTCCAACACCTCAAACATAATCGTCATGAAGTTCTACTTTTTCATGTAACAGATAAGATTACCGAACTTGATTTTGATTTTGAAGACAGACCCTACGAATTTCATGATCTTGAGAAAAATTTAAAATTGAAACTGACACCTACGGATATAAAAGCCACCTATAGGTCTAAAATGGATCTATACTATAAAGAATTGAAACTAAAATGCGGCCAACTCAAGGTGGATTTTATTGAAGCCGATGTCAAAGATGATTTTGATAAAATCCTAAGCAGCTATCTCATTAAGCGGGGTAGGATGAAATAGCCTACTCCCCGTGCATAAATGCCTTTTTGCCTAAGAGCACTTCTTCTGTTTCCTCATGATCTGGGTCAGGGATACAGCAATCAACCGGACAAACGGCTGCACACTGAGGCTCTTCATGGAACCCATTGCACTCTGTACATTTAGTGGTCACTATATAATAGAATTCATCCGAAACAGGAGTTTGGCTTTCATCCGCGGAGGCAGTAGATCCATCTAATAGTTGAACGTCCCCTTTAAGTTCAGTTCCTCCTCCCCATGACCATTCAACGCCACCTTCATATATTGCCGTGTTGGGGCATTCCGGCTCACAAGCACCGCAATTGATGCATTCATCTGTGATAATTATTGCCATATTCTATCCATTTATGCTTAAGAAGAAGCAAAAGTAGTAAGATTAAATTCTGTCCCAAATGGTTTCAACTTTGGAATAAAGATTTACCATGAACTTCTATTTTTGCAGATCATGGGATACACAAAAATGGGTATAGATCAGAGAATTCAATTGTTCAGCGGATTGCGTACCAGAATCCAAAACATTTCAACTATTGAATTGGAAGAGTTGGCTCGAAAGGCGGGCAATGAGAATAGTTGGTTTACTGAAGAAAGTGTAAAAAAAGCATTTCAAGGGATAAGCGATTTATTGGAATCAAAGAAATTAAAGTCATGGTGCAATGATTACAAACTAGCCCCCAGTACTCCAAAAACTGTTGGAGTTGTGATGGCCGGAAATATTCCATTGGTTGGTTTTCATGACTTAATGACTGTTGTCCTATCAGGCCACCAATTGGCCATAAAACCAAGCTCAAACGATACAGTCTTACTTAAATGGGTGGTTGAAGAGTTGAAAGAGCTGGAACCAGCCATTAACCATATCATTTCATTTGAAGATAGGTTGAACGACGTGGATGCTATCATTGCTACCGGTAGCGATAATTCGGCCCGCTATTTTGAATACTACTTCGCTAAAAAGCCCCACATTATTCGCAAGAATAGAACCAGCTGTGCCATACTTAGTGGCAATGAAAGTGGTAATGATATTGCGAATATTGGATCAGATATTTTGACATATTATGGCTTGGGTTGCCGCAATGTATCTAAAGTCTATATTCCCAGAGATTTCGATATGGTTCGTTTTTTGGACGGCTTAAAATCATTCGAAACAGTGATGGATCATCACAAATACAACAACAACTATGACTACAATAAATCAATTTATTTAATTAATGGGGATGCTCATTTTGATACTGGATTTTTGTTGATTAAGGAAAGTGTTGAGCTTGTCTCGCCCATCTCAGTGATTTATTATGAGCATTATAATAGCGAGAAACACCTAAAAGAATTGATGTTGTCCAATGAAGAAAAGACACAATGCATTACTGGTAAGCATAAGTTGGCGACCGTAGATTTTGGTCAGGCCCAATTCCCTCAGGTTTCTGATTATGCTGATGGAGTAGATACAATGAAATTCCTGGAGCAACTCAATTGAGGGTAGGATCTTTCCATGTAATAATAAACATAATATTGACTGAGATTGGTCAGCTAAGACCGTACAAAATGAGCTTAATATAGGATAAACTATTAAGCCATGAAAACGCTACTCTTTTCTGTATTCCTTATCTTACCATTCATTGTTAGCGCTCAAACCCCGTGGGTTGCACCACCAGATTCAAAGGAAATTATAAACCCTTTTACTGACAATGAACAGGCCATAGAACGAGGAAGTGAAATATTCGATCTGCTTTGCAGCGTTTGTCATGGTGAGACCGGAATGGGAGATGGTGTGACGTTGGAATACCTGAACCCTAAGCCGGCAAATCTTACTTCGAAGAAAGTGCAAAGTCAAACTGCTGGTGAAATCTATTGGAAAGTAACTACTGGCCGGCCACCCATGCAATCTTACGTTAATGTGTTGTCAGTCAATGAAACCTGGCAGGTGATTTCGTTCATAAAGACGTTTGGTGTAGAGTGATTAGTCAGGAATTTGTCTCATTAACAGTTCTAAAGAGTTACTAAGTGCTGAATCACTGACAGACCCACCCCTAAAGTGGCCTAACCTCACAATCACCATTTCTTTTGATGGGATAATGATGACTCTTTGGCCTCCACCTCCACCCATGTAGTAGGCCTCTTTAGGTATTGGAAAGGTTTCGGTTCTGTTTAGCCAGAATTGGCCTCCATAAACGGGTTCTTTCCAGGCGGGTGCTGGAGTAGAAACGAAATCTGCCCAACCGTCTGGTAAAAGCTGCTCCCCATTCGATATGCCATCATTAAGGTAAAGCATGGCAATGCGAGCCCAGTTCCTAGCAGTACCATAATCAAAACCAGTTAACACAAAATTTCCGTAAGGATCTGTTTCCATTACCTGTTTGCGGATACCCACCTTATCGAACAATTCCTTTTGGGGAAATGTGTGATAATTAATTCCTTTTGCTTCAAGCTGAGTTCTGATAATGTAGCCTAGGGTTAACGGATCGCAATTGCGGTACCTTCCTTCACTGCCCACTGCAAACTGTAACGGACGATTAATTGAGAAATCAAAAACATCAATCGCCCCGGAATAGACATACATATGATCGAGATAGAAATTTTTAGCAGCATATTCCGTTGATGTAGAAACTTCGGGGTCCCGATGACTGGTAAATCTCAAACCACTGCTCATTTGCATTAAATCCCTAATACGAATTTTGGATCTGGGATCACCTTCCTGGCTCCAGGCTGAAACGGGAGCATAATCATCCAATTTGAAATACCCTAGCTGAATTAAGCGGCCGATAAGTGTCGCAGTCAGGCTCTTACCCATCGACCAGCTTTCCAATTGCGTATTTTCATCTATGCCATCTCTATAGCGCTCGGCAATGATCTCACCCTTATAAACCACCAGAAATGCAGCGGTCTTTGCATCATCGGAAAAAGCCAAATCCACAGCAATTTCAACGGAATCTTTGGATAACTTATTGAGAATTTTCGATTCTAAAATATCACCCATGGGCCAATCCATGGTAGAAGCCTCCGGTAGAGTGGTGGTCACTTCGGTGGGGCTAAATTGCAGGCCATCTTTCGTCTGAAGAATACAGCCCTGATCACCGTAATATTGAGCGGTTGACCTCAATGAGTCACCTAAAGTCATGGTAACTGATTTGGAATCGTAATCAATAGCATACTCAACACCCTCAATATTTTCATCAGGCATAAAGAAATAGCCGCTATTTACAAAAGCTTCTTCGGGTTCCCGACCTGAGACAAAAATAGCCGAACACATGACCTTGGTGTAACCTGCTAATCCAAGTGCAGTATGTGAACCTTCGGGTTTTTGGGTGGTTTCAATCGGCTGATATTTCTCTGACAGCTTAACAGGATCGTCAGTCTGTGACGTTTGATTCTGACAGGATGCAATAGCAAGAATTAAAATCATGGAGAGTAAGCTTCTCATAGGAAATGAAATTTTTGCTAATGAGGCTGGGTAATAATTGAAAGTCAAGCAGATATTTTTAAGCGGTCGAATTACCTTGTTGAACCTAAAGTTCAAGATTGGGAATATAAAAGCCTCAGAACCAGTATCAATTAAAAACACACAAACAAATAAATGGTTATTTTACTTGACAAATACATTATAAAATATTACATTATAGGTTAACTAAAGAATATAATATTGTATACCAGCTGGTTCATAGAATTAAAATTCAATAGTATAGAAAGGCTTTTCCACCAATTCCGTATTCAAAATAACCTATTGGCCCTTCCGCCAAGTATGAATGCGAAAATAGGACCCCAACATGTCGCATTGGTCGATGATTTTATTATCAATTTCGAAAAGACCATATACGAAGAATTTAATCCATTGGAGGCAGAAGATAGTGAACGTGCTTATCTCGATAAGATGAAAAACTATTTTCGTGATAAGTGCGCTTTCCTCAATAAACTAATTGATTCTTATGCTTCCAACCTTACAGATAACGAGGTGCAAATCTACTTTTATCGAAAAATGATTCGATTAATAGATGATTTAAATAGTGAAAGATTGGCGATTAAGGCACAAAGTAAGAAGGTATTTGCAGATCATTGACTCAGGAAGAAAATGAATTTGGAGAGTGAGGAAAGCCTGGAAGAAGCAGTTTTAGCTTAAACCATTGATCAATTTTGTCACGTCGGTTGCAGTTCCTCTAAACGGGCCAAAGTCTTCCATTTTTAGCGTTGCCATAGCCGCACCAAATTTACCTGAGTCCTCAATGGAGCCACCTTTCGAACGATTGAACAAATAACCAGCCATATATGTATCCCCACAGCCGGTTGCATCCTTAATGGTGGCAGGTGTGTAGGCTGGGATGTGATGGAATTTTCCTTGAGAGTAGATCATAGACCCCTTGCTTCCCAGTGTCAATACCACCTCGGTGATGCCATAAGAGGAAAGTTGGATAGCCGCCTTTTCCAGGTCGGATTGGCCGGATAACATTTCAGCCTCAAATTCATTGACTTTGATGACATCAACGAGGGGTAACCCTAATTCTTTGTGTTCCCATTGACACAGTATCACCTCATGATTTATGATGTCTCTCAAAAGCCCCTGGGCATCAATTGAGACCAAACCAAATTTTTTCAAGTATTGTATGAGTTCAAGTGGTGTGTCATATTTTGATAAAGGGCCTAAATGAAAGTACGTGGCTCTTATATCGGGAATATCCTTAAGCTCAAAAGAGTCTGCAAGGCTATGCACTTTTTGTTCCCGTTTGTCTGTATAGTCCAGATAGATGTTCTCATAGAAATGAGACATAGAGCTGGGTATTGTAATTACGTTTGACTCATCTAATTCTTTTAGCAAATGATGATCATCCAGTGCCAACTTAGTTATTAGCGAATATTGAACAGGTAGTTTCTGTAGGGCTATGCTAAAGTAGTAGGCCGTACCTCCTGGCATCTCCTTGATCTCATCAGGAGTTGTATTGATGTCTTTTGTAATGTGAGCTATGGCACAGATGTCATACATATCACTTTTTTCGGTCGCTAAACTAAGTGTTAATCTAATGTTACTTTAAAAGTTTTGCAGTAACAGCTAAATTCCCTGTCAATCAAGTCCCCTGGACACCACTTAATGCTCACAATTGTATCATTTGTTGGCTTTACAGCCTTTGTAGCAGTTTTTTCATGGTATAAACTAAGGAATGATAGCCTGGATAGTAAGGATGGCTACTTTTTGGGTGGTCGTAGCTTATCTGGTATAGTTATCGCGGGATCAATGTTGCTTACTAATCTTTCAACAGAGCATCTAGTTGGGATGAATGGTTCCTCTTATAAAAATGGCTTTGTCATCATTGCGTGGGAGGTGACATCGGCCATAGCTCTGGTGGTTGCTGCACTTTATTTTGTTCCGCGGTATTTAAAAATGGGACTTACTACCATTCCTGAATACCTCGAGCACAGATTTGACGGATTTACTCGAACATTAGTTGCTCTTTTTTTAATCGTATCCTTTGTAGTTACCCTGCTTCCAATAGTGCTTTTTACTGGAGCAATTAACTTAGAAAGCATTTTTGACGTATCGGGCACTCTGGGAATTTCACAATCACACGGGCTATGGATCACAGTTGTTGTAATAGGTATAATTGGATCTGTTTATGCTATTTTCGGTGGATTGAAAGCAGTCGCCTATTCTGATACCATCAATGGCGTAGGGCTATTAGCTGGTGGTATTTTAGTGCCGATTTTGGCACTGTGGGACATAGGACAAGGAAACCTTCTTGGGGGGTTACAAAAGGTCTTTGAAAACAGTCCTGAAAAGTTTAATGTCATTGGTGATGCTGATTCTGTTCTGCCCTTTGAAGTATTGTTCACGGGTTTGATCATTAATCAATTGTATTTCTGGTGCATGAATCAAGCGATTATTCAGCGGGCTTTAGGTGCCAAAAATCTTGTTGAAGCTCAGAAGGGTTTGCTTTATACGGGTGTGCTCAAAATTTTCGTTCCTTTAATAATCATTTTACCCGGAGTGATTGGCTATTATTATTTTGGAGAGACTTTGTATGCAACTCAGGACCAGGTTTATCCTGCCTTAGTAAAGAAAGTCTTGCCATTAAGTCTTCTTGGGCTCTTTGCTGCTGTCGTAATGGGAGCAGTATTAAGCACATTTAATAGCGTTCTGAATAGTGCTGCTACGATATTTAGTGTTGGCATATATAAAAGAGAGATCAACAAATCAGCCAGTGAAAGTCAGCTGGTTAGGGTAGGTAAGTTGACTTCAACTGCCCTCGCCATTCTTGCAATTTTAGCAGCACCATTGGTAGCAGAAGCGCCTGAGGGTCTCTATCAATTGTTACAAGAGTTAAATGGTATTTTCTTTATTCCAATTGCTTCGATCATGTTGGCCGGCTTCTTTCTGCCAAAAGTTAGTGCCACTGGTGCAAAAGTTGCCCTGGGTGTGGGTTTGTTATTTTATATTGTCACCTCATTTATTATCGAAACCAACATACACTTTGTTCATATTTGGGGTATAGAGTTTATTCTTAATGTCATCATCATGTTGACTGTTTCTCATTATTACCCGCGATCTAAATCAATGGAAATGCCATTTCCGGTTAGTTTGGATCTAAAGGAATGGAAATATGCAAAACATATGGGAGGAGCTTTGATCGTAATCACCGTCTTAATCTATATCTGGCTTGGCAACTAGACTAAATCATTTGAATGGAAATACTTAAAAACTACATAAACGGCCAATGGCAAAATAGTGCTGAAGTTAATGGCCTTAAGATAGTGAACCCTGCCAATCAGCAAGTGCTTGGTCAGGTGCCTTACGGTACTAATTGTAAGAAGGATGTTGATGCGGCTACATCTGCTGCGAAAGCTGCCTTAGACGGCTGGAGAAGCACCTCAGTAAACGAAAGAATACAGCCGCTCTTTAAATTAAAAACACTGTTGGAGGCACATAAGCGGGAACTTGCTGAAATTATCACTAATGAATGTGGTAAAACCATCGGCGAGTCTCTTGGTGAGTTGACACGGGCTATTGAGAATGTTGAAACAGCTTGTGGAACTCCTGCGCTTATACAGAGTGAATTCTCTGAAAATATAGCCAGTGGTATTGATGAGTTTATGATTCGACAACCGGTTGGAGTTTGTGCTTGTATCACACCATTTAACTTTCCAGGAATGATTCCATTCTGGTTTCTTCCCTATGCCATTAGCTGCGGAAATACGTTTATCGTTAAGCCTTCTGAGAAAGTCCCAATGACCATGAATAAGCTTTTTCAGCTATTTGAGCAAATTGGTTTGCCTGATGGCGTAATTAATTTGGTTCACGGGGGCAAAGAGACAGTTGATGCCATTTTAGATCACCCACACATTAGTGCCATAAGCTTTGTAGGCTCATCAGCTGTGGCTCAGTATATCTATTCAAGAGGAACGGCCAATGGCAAAAGAGTACAAGCCCAGGGCGGAGCAAAGAACCCTGTTGTGGTGCTCCCCGATGCTGATTTGGAAATGACAGCAAAGATTGTTGCCGATAGTGTTTATGGGTGTGCCGGACAGCGATGTCTGGCCGCATCAACTATCATAACAGTTGGGGATGGTGGAGAAGTCAGAGATGCTATTATTGAATCCGCCAAGTCTCGCGTAACAGGCTATGGTTTGGCTGAAGGTGTGGAAATGGGTCCTGTAATTTCCTCAGAAAGTAAGAATCGAATTGAAGGGCTGATCCAAAAAGGAATTGATGAAGGTGCAACGGCTGTCCTTGATGGTAGAAATACCAGGGTCGTGGATTATGAGGGAGGAAACTTCATTGCTCCTACCATTTTGGAGAATGTGAAAGTAGGAGGAGAACTGATCAAAACGGAAATATTCGGACCTGTTATGAGCTTGATCCATTTGAAGACTGTTGATGACGCCATCAGTTTCGTCAACAGTGGATCTTATGGCAATATGGCCTGCCTTTTCACTTCGAACGGAGCGAGTGCAAGGAAATTTCGAAATGAGGCACAAGCTGGTAACATTGGTATTAACATTGGGGTTGCCGCTCCAATGGCACAGTTTCCTTTTAGCGGATGGAAAGATAGTTTCTTTGGTGACTTGCATGGCCAGGGGAGACATGCCATTGAATTTTTCACTCAAACGAAGGTGGTTGTCGAGCGATGGCCTTCTGATTGGACTCGAAAGTTTTAGAAATTCAAATCTTTAAATTCCGTTTTTGGATCCGGCCTTTCTAATGCATCATAGATTTTCTCGAAAATTCACCTTTGTCAATCCAGTGGACTAACAAAAAAGTCAACAAAGCACCACTAATGCCGAAAACTATCGCATCCAGACCGAAGGGTAGATTGACTCCAACAAGGGTCAGAATAAGTGTAGTTAATCCGCCACCGACCATTGACATGATCGCTGCTAAAGAGGATGGCTGATTTAACAGCAGCATCATTAAAACAGGGACCAGAAGCCCGGAAACCATAAAAGCATAAGAGTAAAGCATAATTTCCAGAACCTGTTCCATCTGCAAGGCTATCAGAATTGCTATTGCACCAATGACCAGTGTAAATGCCTGAGAGAGTCGGATATTCTCACCTAGTTTGCGATTTAGGGGCCCAATGAGATCGGTCATGAGGTTTCCTGATGCAGCCATTAAACAACTGTCGGCAGTTGACATTATAGCAGAAAAGTAAGCTGACATTATTAGGCCCATTAAACCAGTCGGTAGTGCATATCTTAGAAATAA
>JAJCYL010000067.1 GCA_029262955.1 Cytophagales bacterium
ATATCGACTTTTCTATTCTTTCAGAAGATTCGTTGCTTCTGGATGAACTTGAGGGCCTCTCCATTTTTGCATTATTAGATAGTATTCTCAATGGTGATTACAAAAAATCACAACTGGCCCTTAGAGTAGGTTTTACAAGTGATGTAGTCAATGCTGGGCGTGATTTGGGCACAGACCAGAAGGGACTTACACCGGGGATATCCTATTACCACAAATCCGGGCTCTTTGCATCCGCTATCGGCTATTGGAATAGTCAGTTTAGTCCTAAATATAATTTCACAGTCTTTTCCGGTGGTTACTTCGGCGTGCTTAAGAACAAACTGACATACTCTGGTAGTTACGAAAAAACCATCTATCATCAGTCAAATGATAATGAGGATGATTTTTCCAGCAGTATTTCCAATTCATTTAGTAACAACATTGGACTTGGGCTTTCTTATGATTTTAAATACCTGTATTCCAGTGTTGATTATTCATTTCTTTTTGGTGATGATATCACACACCGTTTGAGGTGGGGTCTAACCGGGTATCTAAAAAAGAAAAATGTTTTATTTTTTGATTACGTGCTTTTCAGTCCAAGTTTTTCGCTGCTATTCGGAAAAGAAGATATTGTACTGACAACTTTTAATCTCAGAGAGCAATTACAACAATCAGATGAGGCTGAGGTTTTTAGAGATATAGCTGCACTCGGTTATACAAGAGAGACTTTCAGGACTCTCAGTGCTCGGGAGAAGGAAGAAATACTAAGAGAAGTTGTTGCTCCCGAGGCCTCTGTCTTTGGCCTCATGAATTACGGTTTTTCCGTTCCATTGTCTTTCAGAAAAGGACCCTGGAGCTACACCATGAGCTATAATTACAATATCCCTGTGGAGCTGCCGGGCGAGGACCTTAGCCTATCTTCTTCCGGTTACCTAGGCCTTAGCCTGACCTACTATCTGGGATTTTAAGACCCTGGTAACGTACGTAGCGCAGATAATTCGTAAAATTGCTTTATGTCTCACATTTCGTTGTTCGAGTTTACACAGGTAGTCAAAAAGACACTTGAGAAAAACCTTGATCCTACTTATTGGGTGGTGGCAGAAATCGGAGAATTACGGATACACCCAAAGGGACATTGTTACCTGGAGTTGATTGAGAAACAAGGTGAAAAAATTGTAGCTCGAATGAAAGCCACCATCTGGTCCTACACTTTTCAAAACCTCAATGTTTGGTTTGAGAAAATAACCGGAACCTCGCTCAAGAGCGGGATGAAAATCCTGGTCAATGGTGAAATCCAATTCCATGAATCTTATGGACTGAGTCTCAATATCCGGGATATAGATGCTAATTATACTTTGGGTGAGCGGGAGAAGATAAAGCGGGAAGTGATTATGCGGCTGGAAAAAGAGGGGCTAATTCGCATGAACAAATCCTTGGAACTACCCCTGGTTCCCCAGAGAATTGCCGTCATTAGCTCAGCTCATTCTGCAGGATATGAGGATTTTTCCAATCAGCTAGCCAATAGTGCATACCAATTCCACATTTCTCTTTTTGCCGCAGAGATGCAAGGAAAAGATGGCACAAAATCAGTTGTAGAAGCTTTAAAGAATATTTTCAAAGAGATTGATCTTTTTGATCTGGTAGTCATTCTCCGTGGAGGAGGTGCGCAATCTGATTTGGATTGTTTTGATACTTATTTAATGGGAAAGGCCATCGCACGATTTCCCATTCCAGTAGTTACAGGCATTGGTCATGAAAGAGATGAAACCGTCGCCGATCTGGTAGCAAGAACCAGATTGAAAACACCAACCGCGGTCGCTGAATTTCTCCTTAATGGCATGAGGAGCTATGAAGAAAGTCTACTTCGGAGTTACGAGAGAATGATTGGCCATACACAACATAGGCTTTTAAACGAATCAAACAGGATCAATCATGCAGCAACCGGGATCAAATCATTGTCCCATCAATTAATCAGAGATGTTGATTCACTGCTCAGAATTCAGCAACAACATATCTTTGATACCATTCAGCACCTTCAAAAACAAAACGATACACAGATCGATCACCTAACAGGAAGACTCTCACTGGGTTTGAAATCAAACCTTGTAAGATCCCAACAACAGATATATGGCTACGAACAATTTTTCCATTTCTCGGATCCTGAGTATACCTTGCAACGAGGCTTTACCTATACTACCATAGATGGTAAATCACTCAACAAGCAAGAGGCACCAACTATAGGTCAGGTATTAGAAACAATGACACTGGATAGCACAATTAAGAGTAAAATTGAAGAAGTAAAATAATGGCTAAAGAACTATCCTATAAAGATGCACTTGAAGAACTGGAGGCTATCGCCCATCAAATTGAAAATGATGAGCCCGATATAGATGAACTATCAGCTCTTGTTAAGAAAGCCAAAGAGTTGATCCAGTTATGTAAAAAGAAACTAAAGAAGACGGGAAGTGAGATTGATGATGCAATGAAAGAATTGGAGGACTAAATTCGACGCTTGAGAGTATTATGTTTTCAATTTCTTCCAATCCCGATAATTAACAATTATTGAAGCAATAATTACCACAACTAATCCCACAGCGGTGATCCAATCTACGAGTCCCCGATCAAAGTTGTAATTGAAGATTCCATCAAGAATGTACTTATTAAAGGAACCACCTACCCGTTCACCCAGTTCCCGCTTAATATCCCAATGCCAATCGGTGAGTGGGCAATAACCAATGTTTCCCACCCAAAGACCAATAAAGATCCAGCTAGCCAGTGTTAAAAATATTGTGATCGAATGGATCTTTCGCGTCATCTTCCATATCCATCCTGTCAGGTTGAACAATGTAAGTCCTGTGTGGAAAATAGTTAGGGCTATATCTACGAATTGAAGCATTAAAAAAGCCCCGGATTTGACCCGAGGCTACAATTATAACTCTTGTATCAGTAATGGCTATGCACTAATACCCTGAAGCTGTGCGTAAGTTCTATATCCAAGCTCTTTTGGTGTCACTGCACGAAACAATTTGGTTTCTTCTGTAACCTCAATCTCGTAGTTTCCCGATTTTACTTGAAAAAAATCATCGACTGATAGTTCATCTTCTCCGATCATCAGTCTACCACCAATGATATAATTGGCATGCTCAGAATCGTCTTCAACGTCAAACTGATAAGTCCCTGGTTCCAAATTCAATTCTCTAAACCTCAATCCAATTGCATCCATTTCCATGGGTCCATTGTCACCGCTATACACCTTTTCTGTATACCCAACATGGTCCTCAACCGGGAACAAATCTGAACTATAATCATCATAAGAAGCTTCTTTCGACAATGTCTTGCTCAAATCAGGATCTACCCAAATCTGGAAAATATGAGTCCCTGGTAAAAATTTCTCTGCATGGGTTATGCCATTACCAGCTCGAATGATTTGTGCATCTCCCTCATGTAATTGCTTCCATCGTTCATATTTATTGTCATAATGCTCTATAGTTCCTTTTAGCACGAATGACATGATTTCAAATCCCTGATGAGGATGGACATCTATTAAACCACCATGATCAGACCAGGCGTGTGCCCAGTAAAACAGGTTTGAATAAGGTTTGAGAAGACCACCTTCATGCGGAAATCCAATGGGCTTATTCTCCATGATTTTACCCCCATCAAAGGCACCATTGGCCTGATCCCTCTTTCTAAATATTTGGTAATTCATAGGTAACTCCTTTCAATTTATATGTACATACATATATACTTGTTTTCCCTAAATTTTGTTGCAAAATCTTTTTTCATCCATAGTGTTCCAAGGTATCTACCTTTACACACTTTTCCACTCAATGTGACCTTACTACAAAAAGTTCAATTAGTTGAAAGCTTGTTCGGCAAATTGGACCATGAGATTAGCCAATTCCAGTCCAAAAGTGCTCTTTACTGTATTTCCGGATGTGGCAAATGTTGTAATAAGCCGGATATTGAGGCTACAATTCTCGAATTTCTTCCACTGGCTCAATATTACTACGAAAATGAGATGGCCGAGAAAAAACTGGAGGACATTTCCCTGGAAACTTCTTCCATATGCCAACTTTTCACGCTGCATATACTCGGCAAACATGGTGGAATGTGCAATGATTATCCGCATCGAGGATTAATCTGCCGGCTGTTTGGATTTTCATCGGGTCGTGACAAGTACGGCGAAAGCACACTTATTACCTGTAAATCGATCAAAACTGAATTAAAACCGCAATATGAAAACACCTTGGGTTTTATGTCACAAGGTCTTGCAGTTCCTTCGTGGAGTAACTATTACCAAGAGCTTCAAGACATAGACTACAACCTCAGCGATGAATTTTATCCTATTAACCACGCGATGAAACTGGCACTTGAGTACGTACTGCAATATTACTTTTATAATAAACCTACGGACAGTGGTTTAAGAAATGTCAGTTAATAGCAGTTTGGAGCATAATCAGGGCCCTCAGAGGCATAAGTTCTAAAATACCGATAACCATTTAGATAGGTCTTGCTGTCCTCATAAGTCAGCGTATATTCTTGCACTTCCCCATTATTATAGTTTAATCGCAGAATGGCTCCCTGAGTTGTAGATGAAACAACATCCCAGGTCCCTGCACCCTGCCCAGAACCACTGGAGTTTGCGTAGGCTCCACCTGTATCAACCGATATTGAATTGTTATTGCTTTCCAGGAAATGACCTGCTGCGCATAGGTGAATCTCAGATTGAGATGAATAACCACCTCCCGTGCTTGAATAGGAGTCCATATATGTCAGTTTCGAATCATTCAGAGTACTCTTCCACTCGTCAACGATTGGCAATTTCTCGACCTTATTAAAATTTAGACTTTTGATGATTTCCCTCCCCAATTGAACGTATCTATGAGAATAATTGGCTACATCTGCTGCCACCATTATGGTTACTCCCGGACCGTACGGATTAATTACCCCCGCAATAAATGCTTTCGCTTTCTGCCATTCTATTGTTCCGACAAAGTCTCCTCCTACTGCATTTCCAGCTATCAATTGTAAATCACCAGATAACTGAAGGTTAGTACCATTTGCATCCTGAAGCCCTGATTTAGCTTCCGCTTTCAATTCATCTATGGTTGAATAGTTATGAATAGTCATCAAAACCACACCCGGTTCGGTATTACTGCCCATAACAAACGCTTCCTCAGTCATTTCTCCAACCCAGCCGTTTGGAATAACAAATGACATTCCCAGGTTTGGTAGGTCAACTTTTCCAGTTTGTTGTGAATGAGTTACATGTTGAATTCCAATAAAAATTAGTATTGGAAGGATTGACTGAATAAAGGTCCACATGGGATAATGATTTGGTCCTATGAATTTACCAAATCTTTCAACGGTATTAAGGTTTTTTTAGATCGAATTAACAGTCATCTCAACTCAAATTACTATGCTATTCCATGTAAGTCTTCATTACATAACTACCTTCAGGCACTTCAAAATACCTCTTTAGTGTGCCAGGCTTGAAGGCTACATCTGTTACCGCAATATCTGTTACGTGTTCTCCCTGTCCCTCATCTGACCATTTATATGTTCGATGTTTCTCTGGAAATGTAATTCCATTAATGGTTTGAGCACCTTCGTAGCTCATCAACTTTTCGGCACCATGCCCTCCATCCGGATAAAACCCTTTAAAAGAAACGACATATCTGATTGCTGCTAATCTGTAAGTCTCGGCATTGATGTATAGGACATAGTAATCTGACGCATCACCAACATTTTCTCCGTAGTTGGCTCTCACAATGAAATGGTCCGCACCCTCATATTGAATGTTTTCCTCTTGTGTCAGGGTTACTCCTTCATCACCAAGTACAAATGGCAATCCGATAAAAAAATAGGGGGTCAATGACCAAAATCTGGGGTTAATAGCCAATTTAGCATCAGCAGGATTTTTCCAGGCCTGTTGGCCGTCCCAACCATATTCAATTGTTTGGTTATCTGCTAACTGGTGACGTGCCAACGATGACCAGGTATCAACAGTCTGGTAAGTATCTCTCACCTTGTTTCCAGGGCCCAATGGCCGATAATTAAATCGGAAATAAAGAGGACCATTGTTGTACCAGGCCTTCAATCCGCCATGACTTTGAATAGACTTCCAAACTAATTTGCCTCCCTCTGATCCGGCCAAACGTTCTTTCGCTTTTGATACTCTTTCTTCGACCCAATCAGGATGCGGCAAAGATCGGCTCGGATCATGAATTGCTGAGGATACAGATACATCATCCTGACTCTTTTCAGGATTGGTTGAACAGCCTATAAATAGTAAAACGGGAATAATTGCTAACAGGAATTTCATTTTAGTCTTTCTTTTAAATTTCCT
>JAJCYL010000068.1 GCA_029262955.1 Cytophagales bacterium
ACTGTCTTGTTCATACCCCACATGCCAATGCCATGCCAAAGCAGCATGTAAAGAGCGTAACCTCCTACCGTCAGTAAGCCGAGTGATACCGCCAAAGCCATCATCCATGACTTTGAAGGTCTCTCTTCTACCCTACTACAGATGTCCACCGTAACGTCATGAACTGTCTTGCCATTGGTTACTAATACTTCTCTTACAGGTGCTGTAACTTGCATAAGTATTATTTAAACTTCTAGTTCTTTATTTCTAATCTTAGTCAAATACCACACATTTGGCTTAACTGCCAACTCCTCTAATACATGGTAGGCCCGCTCCTCTTTCCATCTCTTGCTGTTATCTTACTTCTCGATTTTCAGCATTTTTGATACTTTGCTCTTACTATCCAATAGGTCTCCAAACGTAATTGCATCAGTTGGACAAGCTTTCGCACAAGCAGTAACTACTTCGCCGTCATTCACTCTTCTTTTCTCTTTCTTGGCCTCAAGTTTACCGTATTGAATACGCTGTACGCACATGGTGCATTTCTCCATTACTCCTCTTGATCTAACAGTAACATCAGGATTGAGGACCATCTTACCAAGATCATTGCTCATTGATAAGTTGGTAGAGAATTGCGAATTATCGTGGTATTTAAACCAATTGAATCTTCTTACTTTATAAGGGCAATTATTCGCACAATATCTTGTACCAATACACCTGTTGTATACCATTTGATTGAGACCCTCAGTGCTGTGGGTAGTAGCTGCCACTGGACAAACAGTCTCGCAAGGAGCATTGTTACAATGCTGGCACATCATTGGCTGGAAAGTAACCTCCGGATTTTCAGCAGCTTTTTCTAATCCTTTTAAGTCACTAGAATCCGCATCTGAACTGTAGTATCTATCAATTCGCAACCAGGTCATTTCCCTTCTGTTCAACACCTCTTCTTTTCCAACGACCGGAACATTATTTTCAGCTTGACAGGCAATTGTACATGTTCCACAACCAGTGCAGCTATTCATGTCAATCACCATACCCCAATGGTGGTTGGTGTATGTATGACCTTTCCAAAGAGAGATGTCATACGGCTGCTTTTTACCTTTTAAAGTGGTAATCTGTGGAAAATGCCTGCCTGCTGCTGCATCTTTCTGATATTCTCCTAAAGTAGACTCCTGGACCACATAATGGCGATCCATATGGGTTTGATGCGTTTGAGTATGAGCAACTTGGTAAGATTCTCCAGTGACTGAGATACTCGCACCGGAAACAGCATAAGATCTTGTGCCGTTTACAATTCCTACCAGTGGGTTGGCATCAACGCCCAACTCATCTGCTACCAGGCCGGCATTTCGTCTGCCGTAGCCGAGGGCTAATCCAATGGTACCAGAAGCCTGTCCTGGTTGAACTACTACTGGCACATTTAGTGTCGTTCCTCCTACAGATAAATCTACTTTTTGTGTATTGCCCTCAGACATTACAATGCCCAACTCCGCGGCATGTGGCTGCGAAATAGTCAGGTAATTTTCCCAACATGCTTTGGTCACCGGATCTGGCATTTCCTGTAGCCAAGGGTTATTGGCTTGATTTCCGGCACCCACTGCTACAGTTGAAGTAATCACGAGCTCAAGACCTGAACCACCACTGGGTATATTGGCTGCTGCCAAATTTAAGTCTCCAGCAAATGCAATGGCTCCCGCTTGCGTATCTGTAGCAGGCATGTAAACACCATCATGCAATGTTTTATCCCAGAAAACCTGTAATTCAGACTCAGCTAATTGATTCGCAAAATGTGTAGCCTCCCAATTGGCTTTCATGAAGTCATAGTACGATGACTCATTTCCGGCCCAGGTCAAAATAGACTCCTGACCCTGACGGGTATTAAATAAGTTAGATATGGTAGGTTGAGATAGACTGAAATGTCCGGCTACTGGTTCGGCATCATTCCATGACTCCAGGTAGTGATGATCGGGTGCAATATAGGTTACAGCACCTGATGTTTCATCCAACCTATCTGAAGTAGACAGAGTTAAGGATGCCTTGCTCAAATTAGAAGCTATTGCGTCGCCTTTTGGATAATCATATATGGGGTTACAGTTATAAAATATCACTCCTCCTACCGATCCAGCTCCTAAGTCAGCAACGAACTTCTCCATCTGCTCATCATTTCCGCTTCGGAAGTTCACTGACTTATTGAGATCAATGGTAGTCCCGTAGTTTCCCAACAGACTGTTAATGCCATTAATAATAACCTGTACATTAGGATCATTTGATCCGCTTACCACTATTGAAGCACCTTGGGATCTCCAAAGCCCTTCAGCAGCTTTATTAATAATTTCACTACTCGATCCGCCTGATATTGACTCTGCACCAGCTTTTCCTGCAATGGCATTGTAAAGTCCGATAACATAAGCTCCCTGCTCTGATGGCTTGATCGCGGTTCTGTAATCGGCATTCGCTCCAGTAACAGACATGTTTGACTCGAAGCTGTAGAGCCTCGACATCTCCTTATTATTAGGACCAAGTTTCCTGGTCTTTGAAAACTGTTTGCTATATAAGACCGGATTAATCCAGGTGCCTAAAAAATCAGCGTCAAAACTGACGATGGTCTTAGCCTGGCTAAAGTCATATAGAGGAACACCAGCTTGACCGAATGACAACTCATTAGCTTTCGCTATACCATAATTAGAGATAGAGTCGTAGGTAACTACTTCCGTTCCGGGGTATTTCACTTTGAATTCTTCAATAGCAGCCAAAGTTGATGGGCTGTATATAGAATTAGCTACAATTCTAATTTGTCCACCCCCACTGCTTATTGATTCCAGTTGACTGATTACCTCCTTGTCAAGATCTTCCCATGTAACAGGAGATCCTCCATTGGTTGGGTTCTGAAATCTTTGCTTATCATACAATGACAAAACCGACGCTTCAACCTGGGCAGTGGTACCACCACCTGAAACAGCTGACAAATCATTGCCTTCAATCTTTATTGGTCGGCCCTCTCTGGTCTTTACTACCACACTGCAATAATCTCCCCCATTCATATAGGAAGACGCATAGTACACAGGCACTCCCGGATCTATTTCAAGAGGCTTATTCAGATAAGGGATGGCCTTTCTAATTGGAGCTTCACATGCTGCTAAAGAAGCTGCTGCTACACTAAATCCCATCATCTTGAGAAAATCCCTTCGTGACGCTCCTGAATCCTCATTTCCAGTTGGCAGCATTTCAGGAAATTCATTTTTTTCCTTTTCAACAAATGAAGGGTCATTGCTCAATTGCTCAAGGCCTTTCCAGTATTGTTTTTTCGGTTTTTCCATATTTAAATGAGTCTCGTCAAAAAGTAAAGATTAATAGTGACACCTGGAACATTCAAGGCCTCCATTGTCCTCAACTTTCATCGGTTCTTTACTCACTTCTGAATGCAATTCAACTAATTTATTGTAATAGGCATTGCCCTTTGTATTCAAGTTTGTTTCGCGATGGCAGTTAATACACCATCCCATGGTCAAATTCGCATGTTGCTGAATAACCTCCATTTCCTTCACCGGACCATGACAGGTTTCACATTCAATTCCTCCAACCTCAACATGCTGCGAGTGATTGAAATACGACAGATCAGGAAGGTTATGCACTCTTACCCATTCTATTGGTGTATTGTTATCAATCGCATCATAGATCTTCGCTATCTCCGGTGAGTCGGGCATTACCAAAAGGTGGCAGTTCATACAAATATTCGGAGAGGGAATGTTCGCATTCTTACTTTTCCTAACTCCCGTATGACAGTAATTACAATCAATCTCATATTGGCCGGCATGCAGTTTATGTGAGAAAGCAATAGGTTGTGTTGGAGCATATCCTTGTTGCACTCCTACTGTGAAAACACCATCTAAGGCTGTCTTGAGTACAATAGCAGTAAAAAAGAATGCGGCAAATCCCAAGAATGCATTGCTCTTAACTAATGCTCTCAGGTCTAATCTCTGATTCACAACCTCTCTTTGGTTGTCATCAAGATCCTTTTCTTTCAAGAATCTTGAAAGGACGTTAATAATGAGAAAGAGTACCACTAAGAGGATGGCCAAAATTGCAATTAAACCAATCATAATTGCATTCATGTAACCTTCAGGAATACCTGACTCCGCTACGGACTCACCGTCAGCAGATGGAGCAGCCACAGCCGTTTCCATTGGTTTAGCTGACTCAGCTCGTATGTAGGAAAGAATAGAAGCTATTTGATCATCCGAAAACGGAAAAGACGTCATTACTATCTGGTACTCATCGAACAATTCATTAGCAATGGGGTCGCCACTACTAATCATTTTTTGAGGGTTCTTGATATAGGTCAACAACCAATCCAACTCACGGCGTTCAGTTACATCCCGTAACGCCGGACCAAGTAGTTTTTCATTAATCTTATGACAGGCAGTACAATTACCCTTGAATAGCTCTTCTCCCTGTGCAATAACTCCTGCATCCTCAGTTAGCTCTTGCGCTTGAGACAGGCCTGTCCCAATAAATAACAGAGTAAAAATAAATGCTATAAATCGAACCAAGTGATTGATAAAGCTCAGACTATTTGTTTTATGCATTGGTGGTTAGGTTCGTCCGTTCTAAGTGCGGCAAATGTAATATCCGGCGTATTCTTATACAAGCGATCTTTGGGCCTAAATTGACCTTAAGATCATCGGCGGCTAAGTCATCTCTTAAATGTTTGAAAATCAATGTTGTAATGTCAAATCACAGCCGTGATTTCTTTACTATTTAGAATCATTCCAAATAAAGCATCAGAATCTCCGCGATAAAAATGCTTTTGCAGTAAGTTGATTCAAACCCATTTTGCATATTTGATCTTTGGTCGCAATTAGTTTTTAAATGACAGAAGAAGAATTTCGTTTACAACAATGTCGTGAAGGCATTCCCTGGAAAAAGTGGGGCCCCTATTTGTCTGAACGGCAATGGGGAACGGTTAGAGAGGACTACAGTAAACACGGAAATGCGTGGGAAAATATTTCGCATGACAATTCAAGAAGCAAAGCCTATCGCTGGGGTGAAGATGGTATTGGTGGCTTCTCCGATGACTATCAAAAAATATGTTTTTCGTGGGCCTTTTGGAATGGAAAAGATAATATTCTGAAAGAGCGCCTATTCGGCTTGAGTGGCATCGAGGGCAATCATGGTGAAGATGTAAAGGAACTTTACTACTACCTTGATAATACGCCAACACACTCCTATATGCAGATGCTATATAAGTATCCGCAAAAGGCCTTCCCCTATGCCGACCTCCTGATTAAAAACAAGAAAAGGGCAAGATCGGAAAGAGAATACGAGCTCCTCGATACCAGGATATTTGAGCAGGATGAATATTTCGATATATTCATGAATTATGCCAAGGCCAGTGACGAGGACTTCCTATTTGAATGCGAGATATTCAACAGATATTCTAAGGAAGCTAAACTGGATGTCATTCCAACTATCTGGTTTCGCAATACCTGGTCACTCAACAAAGAACAAATAACTCCTCGACTTCAGGCTCATGGAGATAATCGTGTCAAAATTACCCACCCACACTTCAGAAATTTCTATCTGTACTTTGATGAGGCCCTGAGCGATTTGGTCTTCACTAATAATGACACCAACCGCGAAAAACTTTATGGCTCCAAAAGTCGTTCAAAGTTTGTTAAAGACGCTTTTCACGAATACCTCATTAACAAACAAAAGGACGCAATCAATCCTAAAAAAAGTGGCACTAAAGCAGGTGGCATTTGCTCCATTAAAATCCCAGCAGGTGGATCTTATAAGATAAAGGTTCGACTCTCTAAAGACGAATTAAATGAGCCTTTCGAAAACTTCAACGAGATCTTCTCTCTTCGACGTGAGGAAGCCAACCAATTCTATGACGCCAATATTCAAAAGAATGTCATTGACAGTGACCTAAAATCAATCCAACGACAATCCCTGGCCGGAATGTTGTGGAGTAAACAGTTCTATTATTATAATGTGCGGGAATGGCTGAATGGTGATCTTCGAAAAGTTCCTCCCCCATCTGAGCGATTGAAAGGGCGCAATTCACATTGGCTTCATCTGGACAACGCCGACATTATCTCCATGCCGGACAAGTGGGAATATCCATGGTATGCGGCGTGGGACCTCGCTTTCCACACCATTCCCCTGGCGAGGATCGATCCTGATTTTGCCAAGAATCAATTACTCCTGTTGTTAAATGACTCCTACCAACATCCCAATGGGCAGATCCCGGCTTACGAGTGGAATTTTGGAGATGTTAACCCCCCGGTTCATGCCTGGGCCGTACTCCGGGTATTCCGTATTGATCGCAAAATGAATGGCGGTAAAGGGGACATCAAGTTTTTGAGAAGAGCCTTTCACCGATTAATGATCAATTTCACCTGGTGGGTGAATCGAAAGGATAGTAACGGAACAAATGTATTCGAGGGAGGATTCCTCGGACTGGATAATATCGGTGTGTTTGATCGCAATTGGGTGATCACAGAGGGTGCCAGTATTGAACAAGCAGATAGCACCGGTTGGATGGCCATGTTCTCTCTGAATATGATGAGGATTGCCCTGGACCTGGCACATGACGACCCCATCTATCAGGATTTAGCTAACAAGTATTTCGAGCATTTTCTATTCATTGCCGGTGCATTGCACAACGTTAGAAATGACGGCATCTCGCTTTGGGATGAAGAAGACAACTTCTACTATGACATGTTTAACGCTCCTGGAAAAGAAGGCCGATTAATGAAAGTACGGTCTATTGTTGGACTGATTCCACTATTTGCCATTGAAACGCTTCAGAATGAGACTTACCAACATTTACCCGAGTTTAAGAAGCGACTCGAATACTTTCTCAAGGAACGTCCCAAGTTGGCTTCTCTCGTTTCCAGGTGGGAAGAACCAGGTGCAGGTCAACGACACCTGCTGGCCTTGTTGAGGGGTTTTAGATTAAGGAAGATTTCGGAACGCATGTTGGACGAGGACGAGTTTCTTTCCAAATATGGCATCCGGGCGCTTTCTAAATTTCATGAGGCAAACCCTTATGAGTTTAAAGTTGAGGATCAACAATTTAAAGTGCAATATTTACCAGGAGAATCAGACTCAGATTCCTTTGGGGGTAACTCCAATTGGAGAGGACCTATCTGGTTTCCTATCAATTACCTTATTATTGAGTCACTGGTTAAGTTTAGTTACTACTACGGTGATAGCTATAAATTAGAATTCCCTGCTGGCAGTGGTGAATACATCACCCTAAAGGAATCCATCAACGAACTGGCTGAACGCCTAATGAGTATTTTTCAAAAGGATGCGAATGGGTACAGACCGCTCTATGGCAAGAATACGAAGTTGCAGGAGGATCCCCATTTCAAAGATCACATTCTCTTCTATGAATATTTTCACGGAGACACCGGGGAGGGATTAGGGGCTTCACACCAGACCGGCTGGACAGGACTTATCGCCGACATCATTTACAAGTATCACAATTGATCTCAAACTTTAAGGCAAATAAAAAAGGGAAGAACTAAGTTCAACCCTTTTTTTCCAACCAGCTATCATGAAAGACAATTAAATAAACGTGAGCAGTTTGAGTAGGTAAGAATACTTCGACTAAACCAATTATTATTTAGACCAAAGGGCAGATTATCTCTGCGAAACTTGATGAAATAAATAAGCCAATCTTCTTTCCCAACTTTAGGAGCTCCTCATTGTTGGTATTATTTCATAAAAACCAGGGGCATATCAAGCATTGCATGAAGAAATACGGCCCCAAGAATAGAGCCGTCCTTTTCCCTGATAAAACCTAAAGTCAATCCCAGGATCATCGTAAATAATGCCCACGGCCATGTCGGGGGAACTACAACTAATGCATGCATCAATCCAAATAGTAGTGCCGAAAGAAATAATCCCCAACCAAACTTCACATCCCCAATACTGAAAGACTTTCCAAAATATCTATTGAATGAGGACTGAAGATATCCTCTGAATAACATTTCCTCCCCGAGACCAACGATAAAGATATAATACAGAATTTTGGAGATGACGGGAAGACCTTCGTAAGTAAGGTATGCAACAACTACCGTTGTTAGACTAAAATTGACAAATGTGGTGAACCTTCTGTTTGGTATATCAATGCTATTTCTTGTGGGCAGTCTACGAGTAAATATGGGAACGAAATAGAAGACGACAAGATAGACTGCACTCAATAAGAGCGAGCCTGGCCAATCGGTATATCCCCATCCAAGAATACCAATTAAGACAAAGGTAATACCTGCCGGTCCACCAATTGCATAGGCGTTTAATGACAATTTGAATGAATCCCAAAACTCAGGAAAGTGGATACCAAAATCACTTTTGTTTTGATATAAAAGTTTAATGAGTACCAGAGGAAAAGCAATGGTCATAACAAATTTGGCGAGATATCGAACAACCACTTTATCCTTCTCACTGAAGTCATAAGGAATGTTTTTCATATTCAAAAAGACCACAATAATAATTGCCCATATTAGGATGGGAAGAAATAGATCTTTTCCGACTAACCGCTGTTTGCTGAGCTTATTCAATTAGCACTTGACAGAGTCTTATTTAAGAGACTGATTTCCTATAGATCGTAAAAAATAATAACGGAAGCGCAACAATAAATGCCATGGTGCCAAGCGCTAAAAAGAGACCCGCCCCTGGTGCATGTACCATTTTAATGAAATAACCCAATAAGTAAAGCATTCCCGCGGCTGCACCAAAAATCAACGTCAAACGCTCAGACATTGCTCTTGTAATGGCAAATTTATATCTGTCTAATGCAAATAAGGGAATAAGAATCAATATCAGCACAGTTGCCACAATCTGAAGTTCCCTACCGCCGGGCCAATGTAGTACTCTGACTATAAATTGAAGTGCTAACACAACTGATGCAAGACAACTGATAAGAAACATTAACTTTTTCATAATGATTAATGATTATTCCTTTAATGTTTATAAAAATAATGTTTTACAACCAAGATCAAATGAACAATCGGGATCAAACTCCCTGAATAAATGTGTCAATGCATTTTATCTTATGCTATGCGACTCACTCCCGTAAGTTTCTGTGTCCGGGAAAAAATTATTCCACGCCCAGTCATATACAATAGTAGATGGAATCATATTTCCATTTGAATCCTCTGCCCATGCGGTTATACCAGCAGTATCAAAATTGATTATGAGCTCCTTTTCGTCCAGTTTATATACAATGGGTGAATTCTCATCAAATAGCTTCTCCAGTGGAAAAAAGATAGAAGATCTCTCCATTTCAACTCCTAGGCCTAAATTATTAATTTGATGGTTGGTATTATTAGGATAATCCATTCCAGGCACCCAAGTATTATAATACTGTTCCTGAAGTATCAAATCAGGAAATACCGCCTCTGACGTATCTTTATTTACAAGCAATTTAGTATTTGGA
>JAJCYL010000069.1 GCA_029262955.1 Cytophagales bacterium
TTCAGAGATCCATTCAATAGTGTCTGCAAGTTTCTCCTTTCCCGCATTAACTAATCTCCATTTTTCATAGTTTAGTATCAGCTCTTCACCATTTCTGCCAAGTGAGATGTTTTGCTGTTCGATCTGTAGATAATTAGGCTTCCTAATCACACTTGGTCTATATTCTGACTTATCTTCCTGAAGCTGATTGGGCTGAGGGGCATCTACCTGGAGATCTTCATATGCGCTATTTTCATTGCCTTGAGTTTCCTTGTTTGCAAAATTTTCAAATAGGATGAATAGGTGATCTGTCCCGGCAAGAAAATTTATTACGGTGTCTTCAAGCAGTGATTGATAATTGTGGCGAGGTTTATATCCAAAAATATATGGACAACCATATTTGACTAATACTGCACTTATATTCTGATGTTTAAATTCAATAGATCCTTCACTGCGATTGTTAAGTTCTGGTAGTAATGCTCTCCTGTTTTCTGCCTTAGAATAAGTTATGTCTTCCAATTCCTGTTGTAGCATTCTGAAATAGCTACTCACTATCAATTCCACTTCCTCTCTTGTCCAGTCTTCTGCCATTTCAGATTTAACTTCTTCAATTAAGTCTTTCTACCAGTTCTTTAATAACCCATTCAAATGCCTCGTTCTGGTCGTATTGGATACCAGGTAGGAGCAGCGCTTCCATATCTCCGGTAAAAACATCATCTTTCTGTTTGGCCTCCAGGTTTTGAATAAACTGCTTTTTAGAAGGTGGATTATCCACAACAAAGTTGATGTACTGGTTATAACAATGTATTAATTGATCGTAGTCTAATTCGGTATGCTTGCCGGCATAGTAGAGATCAAAAAGATCTCGCCCTTTTCGGCGCTGATATAGTGCTCTGAGTTTGGTGCCTAGTAATTCGTTAAGGTTGTATGTGGTTAACTGCGCCTTCTCAGTAAACCATTCGCTTTCTACATTGAATGGGAATTGAACCCAGTCCATGACTTTAAAATGCTCCCTACAATCGATCTCTATCTTCAATTTTAAACGTATTTGACCGTACTCTGAGATAAAGCGATACAGGATAGTGTTGTTATTGGCCTTTTGCTTAACAACTCTCTTTTCATCAAAAAATGTGATTGCTGAATTGATTTTGTCAAGAATTGGTTTGATGGGTCCTCCCTTGATCTGAACCAGATCTATATCTTCGGAATATCGTGGAGCTGGGTTGAGGTAGAGCTTGTGTAAGGCTGTCCCTCCTCTAAAAGCAAGGTTTTCTCTTAAGAAATCATCCGAAAATAATGCCACTAAAGCCCTGCAGATTATGAGATCCTGTTCTACCTGGTCATTGTCCGGCCAGGGAGCCGTAGCTTTCCATCCATCTATGTATCGCTTGGGTATCATAGATCACTCTCCACATTTACATTTTTAATAACCTTCCAGTCAGGATCAGGTCGGCCATTAACGTTTGAGCTTTTAAGGAGAGGAACAGGAAATAATGGATCGTCTTTCAAAGCCCTCTTCAGAGCTGCTGATAGCTTTTCATTTCTAATTTCCTTATCCATTAAATAACCAAGCCTTTGGACGGAGGCCTTTTGGGAGTAATTCCTGGCTGCCCTGGTAAGATCTGGTGCTTTCATTTCTTCTATCAGTTCTTCCAGAATGGTAAAGACCCGATTGATACTAAAATTCCCATAAGTAAGGAGATCCAGGGCGGTAAGTTCTGGACAGGAAACCTGGATAAACCCAGCGTCGGTTTTTCTTTGCACGATGTCCTTCTCTACCCAATCTTTTTTGACATAGAAATTGACCTTCAGTTTATCGCTTCTTATGTCTCGTAAGGCCGGTTTTTCTGTGATCACATAATATTCCATGGGCTGCTGGTGGGCTGCACCATGCAGTGCTGCCGCAGAAAAGAGCGCTACGTAGTAGGGCTTGTTCACGGACTTCATTAGGTCATCGATAAAAAGATGAGGAGGCAACATCCCGTATTTGGAGTATTCTGGAGTAATGATGGCATAGAAGCCTTTTCTTACTCTGGCAATCTTACCTTTCTGTTTTAATCGGAAAAGCGCCTGGTTGAGGGCTTTGTCGGAGAGGTCGAAATTCTGCTTAAGTCCTTCCCAGGAAAAGGAATATCTACCTGATGCCCTTGTTTCGTTTACGAACTCTTCCAAGCTTCTATATTTGATGGAGGTAACGCTCATTGGGTGTTTGCGATAAACTACGAAAAACGTAGTACAAGGCAAATATAAACTTAATGATGGTAATTGAAAGTAAAATAATCTTCTTGCCCGATTTAAAGAGGGAATATCGGAGTAGAACCAACTAGGGAAAAGGTCCTTGGTTCGAGTCCAAGAAGGGGAGCTCAGGCTTAAGGCAGGCATTAAGCCTGCCTTTTTTCTTTTATTATGTTTACGGTTTACGTCCTAAAGAGCGACAGTACCCATCGGTTCTATACTGGTCAAACTTCCAACATGGAATAGAGACTCAATGCCGCAACAAGCAGACCACTATCGGAGACTGGCTGGCATGGCAAACACCTTCAACCGATTAACCCACGTTGCCAATTTTTGAACAAACATGCATGAGATATTTTTTAATTATGGAGACACCTACAACTATATCAAAGGGTTTAATCAAGGTTATCAATCCGTAAAAACCACACACTTTTAATGGAAAGTCTGGTTAAAGGGAGCTACTGGAAAATCTCAATTCTGAATGTACTTAAGGATGGTGGTAGGCAGTATGAGAAGGAGATGGGAGTTAGATGAGTGAGTTTAGGGAGGAGAAATTTCTACTGTGAAAGATAATAGCATCGTTAAGGCCTTCAATAGATTTCTTAACCTATGTATATCTAAAACATCTAAAACCTCCCTATGTAGTTTGTTGGCTCTACTCTGCAGTAGGAGTCGAAGGCTCCTGGTTTGACAAAAAACTTGGGGTCTTGGTAAAAATTGAATACTCGGTAGAGGTAGAAGTCAGCATGCCTTTTTTGAGAAAATGTGAATTCATTTTTACTAAAATAGATTGGAACGCTATCACCTAGTTTGGTAGTTTTTACTTCGATGTATCTATCCTTGCCATTTATGTC
>JAJCYL010000070.1 GCA_029262955.1 Cytophagales bacterium
AACCGATCAGCGCTTGTTAGCGATCTACTTATTCAAGTCCATATAGTAGACTTTCGCAGCTTCTTCAAGTTCGTCATCATAGCTGTCATCAAAGGCAAAACTGGCTAGTCGCCATTCCTTTTCAGGCTTGTAGAGTTGAAACGTGAACCTGAGTGCTTGTCTGTCAAATTTGACGAGATAGGAATGTAGGACATATGAGTTTCCAAGTTGCTTAGTTACTATCGGTTCGTATCCGTAATATTTGCCAACTAAATCTTCGTTATATCTAGCTAACTGAGTTTTTACGTTATTTATGGCATCTTGAATTCTTGTTGTCCATGGGTTGGTTTTGTAGAGTTCGTCAACAGCCACTTCGACTCCTTTGTCCTCGTAGTTCGAGAAAAAATCATCAATAAGTTGTTGCCCGTTATCTTGGGCGAAGGTGTTCACGCTGTTAAGAGTTACAAGTAGAATGGAGAGGGTTAAAATTCTGAATTTCATATTTTCTCGTTTGGTAAAGTGATCGCTAACGCCAAGTGTAAACCACTTGTGCCTACACTTGCTTAAAACAACTAAGCTAGTGAATCTGCTTCATATGCACAACGGTTCCTAATAGCACTGCGAAATACAAGTCCCTTTTTAAATTGCGGACAATTGGTGAATCAATCAATGCCGCTAAAGAAGCAGGTGAACGGTCAGCCTGTTACTGCTGAAGGAGTAAGAAAGCAAGTACATGAGGTTTAAACGATGTTACCATCTGTTGGGTCGTCTGCCTATTCAGGTTTCTCTTGCCAGGCGCCTACGCTGCAAGCTTCAGCGACAGCGTGAGAGGCCTTCATTTTTGAAAGACCAAAAACGAAGCAAAAAGTCTTTTGGAAAATGAATGTGTCCCACGGCTTGCACACCACCAGCCAGCGCTAATTCCATTGGGCAGCAACACGGCCATCCCACATATCCGCCCTCATTTTCCGGCCAACCCGCCTGCTTGAAAACCGAGAAAGGAAATGCGGGTTGCCGCCTTTACAATTGCTAATATATCCTTCCTTGTGTGATTCACTATAGCTCGAAAGCGCCGGTGAATAGTTCAAACCGCTTCCGTAGGTAGGAGTTCAATACCCGCTCTAATGAACCAAAGCCTTACTTCGCACCATTGTAGCTTAATTGTTCGCAATAGTATTTATTCACTTATTGTGTAGTTCCCCGGCGTAAACTCAAAAGTTTTCATTAACCTATTCCAAGTATTACTTTGAGAAATGGTTAGTGTTAAGTAGCAAATCTCTTCTTTAGAAAAGTGACTACTCAAACCATCAAATAATTCTTGAGAAATTGGACTACTTTTTAGTTTTGTTAAGGTGTCAGTAAATGACAATACAAGTCTCTCTTTTTCTGAGAAATAAGGAGTTTCTTCCCAAACACATAAAGAAGATAATCGTAGTTCCGTTTCTCCAAAATGTTTCAACTCTTTGTAGTGCATATCTACACAATAGGCACACCCATTTATTTGAGCTGTTCTTAATCTTATCATTTCTATCAATTTTCTGTCTAATGTTGAATTGATAATTGAGTCTTCAATAGTTCTTAAATTCTCAAACATTCCATTTGGGGTGTCTTGATAGGTAATTCGTTCCATAATTTTATTGTTGAATAATTATGAAGCAAATTTATGGTGTCTATTTTCTGTAATGATTAAGGTATCTTAAGAAATGAAATTTTTAACTTTTTCTCAGTTCGCTTAAGTATTCAGGTGTAATTTCCAAGTATGATGCGATCATATATTGCGGAACTCTTTGGATGAAATCTGGAAAATGGTTAATTAAATCATCATATCGACTTTTACTTTTCATTTGTAGATAAATGTCGTTTTTACGTTGAGTAGCAATCAACATATTTTCAGTAATAATTCTGAATAGTCTTTCGAGTTTTGGAATAGAGAGAAAGAGTTTTTCTAATTCATCTTTGTCAATTATCAATATTTCAGTTTTCTCAAGTGCTTGAATGGATATGGCAGAGGGAGTTTTTTTAATAAAACTTTCCATACTTGTTACCCACCAATTTTGAATGGCGAATTGAGTTATTTTTTCATTCCCTTTATTGTCAATATAAAATGAACGAACTAAACCACTTATTATAAAATATCTATTGGTACAAATTTTCCCTTCACGAAGAATGTAATCTTTCTTTTGAAATATTTTCAAAGTTAACTTTGAAAATATTTCATCTATTTCAGCATCACTAAACTCAACATATCGATTGAAATATGTTTTGATTTGGGTTTTCATTTTGAACGGTTTCCTATATTGTTTCCATCGCCTGGCTATGATGACCTTAGGGATTAGAAAGTACTAACCTTACTATCTTCCTCTAAGCCACACCGTTGTTTAAATTTATTAATAGTGGCGGACTTTCCAAGTGCCACCAAAATATCCTGGCCGTTACAACCCCATTCATTCATAGGTTTTGTTACCAGCTTTTAGTCTTATGAATTTTTGAAACGTCCTCAATTAAAGAATGAAATAATGACTCGGTAGATTTATGCTTCAATATGGAAGAGGGTTGACCTGACCAATATGCCACGAAATCTGAGTTATTTTGTTCTATTGAAGCCTTTCTTAAAGAACTCAAAAATCTACTTTGAATAGGGTATGGAGCTATATACTCTTTATCAGAATCTTTGAAACTTCTCGAAAAGTTACTTGAAATTGCCCTGGCCAATCTCCCTGTAAAAACTCTAGTGAGATCTGTCTTGACCGGACTTGAAGAAAGTAATTTAGATTTATGAATTTCGGATGCATTAGACTCATTAGTTGCTAGAAAAGCTGTTCCTATTTGAGCTCCTGCGGCTCCTGATTTTAGTATGTCAGCAAGATCACTACCATTGGAAATCCCTCCTGCTGCAATGACAGGTATATTAAGGTTGTCAACTACTTGATGAATCAAAAGTCGCGTAGGGGTTAAAGATTCTTCTGCAGATTTCATAAATGAGGCTCTGTGTCCTCCAGCTTCTGATCCTGATGCTATCACTATATCGATTCCCGCCTCTTCTATCATCATCGCTTCCTCCAGAGTTGTCGCTGTAGCCATCACGATGATCTGTCTTTTTTTTAACTCAAGTATGATTTCTCTAGAAGGTAGACCAAAAATAAAGCTGGCAACTGGTGGTCCTGATGTTAATACAGCTTCCATTTGCTGTTCAAAATTCTGCGTTTCGGGGTGAGGTTTTTCTGGAAGTGAAACCTGCATTTGCTCAAAGTATGGTGCGAATACTTTTTTCAGTTCGTCAAAGCTTTCATTTTTGTAGGTATCAATGGGGTCATCTTTCAAAGGAACCCACAGGTTAAGCACATACGGCATGCTGGTCAGCCTCTTGATTTCTTTATCAACCTCTACTATCTCCTCTGGGGTGTAAGCGTGGAGTCCAAAGGATCCCATTCCCCCTAGGTTCGAGACCTTAGCAACCAATTGGGAGGAGGAAAACTTCCCCCCGAATGGCCCTTGAATGATAGGATACTTTATTTTGAGCAACTCCGTTGCCCTTGTCCTATTCCACATGTGTAAATAGTTTATTTACAATTTTCCATTTCCCTGCTACCAAACTTAGGGAAAGAAAGTCATAATAATTAAAACCTAACATAGGCACATGGAGTCTTGCCGTAGCGATATTTCCTAGAATATCGAGTCCCATAATTTTCATTTTATTGTTCTCATTTAACTCACTCGGACTCTGTCTATTTTTTACACCTTCCAAATATTCATCGAGGGGTTTCAGGTATTCTGTTCCTTTAATATCCCCATACAAGTGAGCTTCCTCAGTGAAACATCCTTTAAGTTTTTTGACGTCACCATGGTAGATTCCATCTAAGTAGTTAGTTAAAACCTTTGTTATTGCTGTTGCTTTTTCGTTATACATGATTAGTCAATTTATAGGGAATGCCCAATGGTATGTCCTCCTGCGAGATTAATCGTTTCTCCTGTGATAAAACCTGCTTGTGATAGATAATAAGCTGCTTCGGCAATTTCCTCTGGTTCACCTATTCTGTTGAGCAAGTGTAAGTCGGCTAAACTATCCGCATCCTCTACACCTATTTTTCCCTGAAGAGGGCTCCTAATGATGCCAGGGGATATGGTATTTACTTTGATGTTGTCCTTCCCAAATTCGGCAGCCAATTGTCTGGTCAAGGCGTGTATGGCTCCTTTGCTCGCTACTGCGGCGGTGGCAGGAAATCCTGCAATGGCATGATCTACTAAGACTGTCCCGATATTGATGATTACTCCTTCTCCCTGGGTCAACATTTGCTTCACGGCAGCTTGAGAAGCAAAGAACGTTCCCTTTAAATTGACACCTAAAAATCTATCCAGATCTTCTTCTTCAACATCCAGAAATGGTTTGGGTTGAAATACACCTGCGTTGTTTACCAATACATCAACACTATGGAATTGATCTATAGCAGACGCTACTATTTTTTCGCCTACTTGCCTTTTTGAAATATCTCCGGCAACAAGTAGGGCATTCTCTGGTGATCCAAATGCTGCATAAGTGGCTTTTAGTTTTTCCTCATCGGAGGAGTTCATGACCACATTGCTCCCTTTTTCAATAAACAATTTTGCTATGGCTTTACCAATGCCCGTTGAAGCACCTGTTACTATTACTGTTTTACCTTTCATAATCCTTTTAGTTACTTTTTAAGTTCTGAATATTGCGTTCCACATACACCCCAATTGTCAACCGGGACTTCATCTATCACAACATGAGTTGTTTTTGGATCCTTGTTGAGGATATCGACTACAAGCTGAGTAGCTCCTTCGATAAGTTGTTGTTTTTGTGTTTTAGTCACCTGTTCATCTGTGACTTTGATATTAATGTATGGCATAGATTCTTCTTTTTGTTTTTGATTAATTACAAAACAAAGTTGAAGAAGTTGCTCTGAGGCTAATAGGAGCTATGTCACGAAGTTGATGTGAGGTAAATCACACCTCAAGGATGAAAGATAACCTAAGGACCAAGGTGTCAGTCAGGAATTTAATCTACTAAGGGTCTCTCTAGACACACCTAAATAAGCAGCAATCAATTTTTTGGATACTCTTTGAAACAGTTGAGGATAATGTTTGAGTAGGAGGTCATAACGTTCTTGTGCTGTATTTCTTAACAAAGAGAGCACACGGTTTTGGAGTGCTATGTAACCCAGTTTTGTTTTTTTTGCCCAAAACCGCTCCATTTGAGGCATCTCCTGAGATAACTTTTCACGGTTTTCATATGTGATATATAGTAGTTCGCAGTCTTCAAGGCAGTCCACTGATATTTTAGCCTTTTCCTGATTGGTGAAAGCGTCATAGTCTGTTACCCACCAGTTTTCCATGGCAAACTGTAAAATATGCTCTTTGCCAGTATTATCGAAGAAGTAGGATTTAAGGCATCCCTTAATTACCCAAAATTCCTTGCTTACGAATTCGTTCTCTTGCACAATGAATTGGTGTTTACGCCTATTCACAGCTGTGAAGTGGCTCAGCACATAAGCGAACTCCTCATCTGTAAGAGGAGTAATCTCATCAATATGTACTTTAAGTGGGTGTGGATGCATTGTTTGCTGGCAACGGACATGAGCAAGTGTAGGTGCCTGATCAGTTCCTTATGAGATTAAAAATAATGGATTTTCACTGAAGCAGGAAAAAGAAATTACAGCATTACGCTTGCTTGATGTGTGTGCCTTGAATGATGAATTTAGCTCATGAAGTTGAGCGTTCCAAAGGGTGAAAGTCTCGTAAGCACTGGGGTCCCCGATAAGTCGGGGCAGGCTGTGCCTGGAAACTAAGCAAGTGGCACCGCGTGTCGCTGAAGCTTTTAGCGGAGGCACAAGGTGGTTTGGAATGATCCAAGCACTGAAGCCCGCCTGACGGACGAGGCAGGTAAGCCAGACTGCAGTGTCTGTACTGACCCCCAATCAAGTTGAGGGCAGGCTGAACAGAAACTACATACAGAGGCTATTAGGTCGGATGAGGACCACATGATACTGAAGTCCAACATCCCGACAAGTATTTGTCAGGAACTGTTCATCTTACTGAGAGGGCAGAGCGTGCAGAAAATGTTCAGTGAGCATTTTCAGCCATGAGCCAGTTTGTAGGGCTGGGATCAGCAACCACGAGATGGTTATGCGGAGAAGTCAGGCTCCTACCTTAAAGCTTCGGCGACAGAGTATAGAGGTCATAGTAGTCAACGGGATTTGAGTCGACACCGGAAGGCTAAGGTCGGAATGCTCACGGGGTTGGTGAAGGACTGAACAGCCTGCCCGCACTTGATGCGGGGTTAAGTCGTCCGAAATTCGATAGGGTGGTACCAAAGTGAGAGCTTTGGGCTAGCCCTATCTTAAATTACGGTGAAGCTATAACTGGTGTAAAGAGCGGTTATGGTATGCTTAACGAACCGCCGTATACGCGAACCGTACCCCGAAAGCTTTCGGGGGTGGTGGCACCTATGCTGAAGCTTCAGCGCAAGCATGTGAGAGGCACCCCCCGGCTATTTAGTCGGGGCCGTCTACAATTGTAAAGCGTATCATTCCAATTTTGCAATTAAACCCCAACCGTTTGCCTTATCTATAACTACACAGTGAATTTTGTTTGCTCCTTTTTCAAGCGGTAGGTATAATTTATTGGTATTAATGTCAATATGCCCCATGTATTGTATTCCTTTGGCTCTAAAGGCATTATTGCCTTTAAAAATCGCTTTGCCATTCAAATAAACAATTATTCTGTCACTATAATCAAATGAAAAAAGCTTTGTTCCGCTATTTTTTGCATAAACTGTTGTGAATGCAATGGTGTAGTCCTCAATATTTTGCTCAAAGTTACCCGAGGAAGACTTTATTATATACTTGGAAATAGGTAAAAGCCCTGATTCTTCAGTCATAACAGTCGTGTATTTTTCTTTTAAGAAATCATCAAAGTGGAGTTCTTCCTCCTTGTATGGCCTTGCTTTCGTAATTTCCCATTGCGTTATAATATTTGGGTCAATAGGATTGTTGTCACCAGTTTTAGTATTATCTATTCCATTCTTGGTCGTAAATCTGAAATTTGAAAACCTATTATTGAATAAAGCAAAAAGTCCAAATTCCCCTATGTTGTGATCTGTTCTTAGATGAAGAATAGACATTACTTTTTCATTATTCACAAAAACCTCGGCACTTTTGTTGTTTACCTCTATACGTAGGGTATTCCAACCTGTTTTTTTAAATGAAACCTTTGCTTGGCGTTCTCTAAATAATTGCCAATTCGACTCATTATTAAAAATTGGCGTATATTGAACTGCATCTGCCTGGTTCGATTTATGGAGTCTCATATATACCTCTTCCATATTGTCATTTTGCTTTCTAAAAGTAATACCTGCAAAACTTCTGATTGAGTTGGCGTACACATCCACTTCAATGGTCCCGTTTATAAATTTATGATTTTTCACTGTGACCCTTCCACTATTTAGAAGTAGGGTTTCTCTATTGTCAAATCTTTCAAATGTAGTTTCTTGTGACACATTCCAATTAGAAGCGACCATATCGATTTTTGTTTCGGAATTTTGGGCGATAGACAGTTGAAAACTCAATAAAGAGATTAATGGATAAAGAAGTTTTTTCATGATTTTTTATTTACAAATATCCGATTGAATAACTTTATTATCGTATCACTTTATCATTAATTACTATCATTTTGGTAATTACCCCTATAGGCGGAAGGATTGATTCCTTCCATTTTTATAAAAAATCTTGTCAAATTATTAGGTTCACTGAAATTTAAGGCGTGCGCTAGTTCGGATATTGTTTTATGGGAATAGCGGAGTTCCGTTTTTACCTCAAGTAGTAGTCTATTGTTGATAATTTCCTTTGTGGTGTGTCTAGTATGCCTTTTTACCATTGTATTAAGCTGATGACGGGTTACATGTAATAAATTACAATATTCCTCTACCGAATGCGAGGTGCGAATATTTAGTTCGAGTAGTTCCTTAAACTTATAAATTATTGAATTCGATTGTGTGTCGGGTGAAATGTTGTACCACTTTGAATACAGTCGATTGAGCTTTGACAAAGAGAAATATAGAAGTGAACGTAATATGTGAGGGCTATCATTTTGATAATTTTTTATCTCAGCGATAATTTCATTTAAAGCCAATCGTATAATATTGTAATCTTCATTTTCCAGTCGCAAATATTGGGGGTGTTGAGAATTATAAAAGTATTGCAGCCGGTAAGTGAACAATTTATCATCAAAAAAATCAGATAAAAAGTCATTTTGAAAAACAAGATGAAAACCTCTGATTCCGGGGAGCGGAATTTTACAACTTTTCTTTTGAAAGGGTGAGATGAAAAAAAGGCTGTTCTCGGCAACTTCCAATAAGTGTCCATTCAATTCAATTGTTCCACTTGCCTTTTCAAAAGTCATGATTTCGAAAAAATCGGTTGTGTGTGGTGCAGGATCGAAAAAAACGTTTGGATTATTTTCGAACCTGTGTAAATCCATCAGCAATTCGAATCCGTACTTTCTTTTTTCAAAAATTAATGTTCGCAAACTGTAATTTTGTTTTGCTATTTTTTATACTAAATAAAGTCAGATTTTAACCTGTTTTTCCATATTTCGGCAACACAATTGCCGATTGCTTCAATCTCTTTGTCCAGATTTGTCTGATTTTGGATAGTTGTTCTCGTTCGTCTTTTAACTCGTCCCACCATTTTGGCAATTGTGCTCGGTCAACACCCATTTCTTGTTCTATGTCACCGTACTTCTTTTGTTCGATAACTGCAAGTCGAAGAAATGTTTGTTGATTTGCCGTCATTATCCCCTTTTTAAATTCGCCACAACGCCTAGGTATGATGGGGAATAGAAAGCACTAAATCTTTCCTCTCGCACATAGCCACGCCTGTTTAAAATTATTAATTGTGGCCGACTTTCCAAGAGCCACTAAAAATGTCTCGATAGAACCCCCATTCATAGCTATTGTTGGGATGTCGTTTTACCTTTTTTCATGGAAAATGAATCGTATTTTACGCTAATGTTGAGACAACCGTAATTTGCGAAGGAAATTGATAAGTGAAAAATACGTCATTGCTCTTGACGAGAAACAAGTAGGTGTTTCAAAGAAACCTTCACAACTATATATGTTTGGTAAGGATATTTATATCAAAATGTTTCAGAAAAATTATTTAGTTAACATTTTAGTGAGGATATTTCTTATGTTTTTAGTCGTAATAAATTAAAATAAAGGAAGAGAAGTATGAATATAATTCACCCAATTAGAAAAGTAGTTGTATGAAAAAACTAGTACTACTCATTTTAATATGTACAATAATAATATAGTGTAGCCAATCAAGTATTGAAAATATAACAAATAAGAAAGATATGTTTAAACCGTTTGTACCTCCAATTAAATACAAAGAAGCGAAAGGGCAGGCAATTGATATTCTTTCTCAGATGACCCTTGACGAGAAAATTTCAATAATAGCAGGTCATAATATGTTTTTTACGAAAGGTTTGGAAAGGTTTAACGTGCCCTCTATGTATATGTCAGATGCATCACAGGGAGTGAACATTCGGAGAGAACTTGATGATCAGCTTGAAAAATCAGTTGCATTTCCCAGTTCAATTGCTCTTGCCAGTACTTGGAATAAAGCGCTCGCAGGTAAGTATGCTAAATCAATTGGTGAAGAGTGCCGAGCAGGCGAAATCGCCGTATTGCTAGGACCAGGCATAAACATATATCGCGTGTCTCAGAACGGTAGAAACTTTGAATACCTTGGAGAAGATCCATACTTAACCTCTCGCATAGTAGAGAACTATGTAGTGGGTATACAGAGTACTGGTACGATAGCTACGCTCAAGCACTTCGTTGCCAACAATACAGATTATAAAAGAAGAACGTCAAATTCGGTAGTGGACGAAAGAACATTGAATGAAATATACCTGCCTGGTTTCGAAGCTGGCATTAATGCTGGAGCAATGGCCGTTATGACTTCTTATAACTTGGTTAACGGTGAACATGCTGGACAGAGTAAAGAACTGATCACAGGGCTTTTGCGTGGGAAGTTAGGTTTCAAATGGTTGGTTATGAGTGATTGGTGGTCTGTATGGGATGCACAAAAAGTGATCGAGTCGGGGCTTGACTTGGATATGCCAGGAGAACCAAGACCAGAGTACCCTGATTATACTAAGAAGCCAGAGTTTTTCGTACGTTACTCTGCAAAATCTCTTGTCAAGGAAGGAAAGGTCAAGGAAGCTGACATTGATAGAATGGTTACCAATGTGCTTACAACAATAATTGCTATGGGATTAATAGAGCGTCCAATAAAAGACACTTCTTATCTTAAGAACTATGCAGAGCATGAAGAAGTGGCCTTGCAGACAGGACGAGAAAGTATCGTACTGCTTGAAAATAACAATGTGCTACCTATTAATCCATCAGATGAAATATCCATCTTAGTGACTGGGGAGTATGTAGATAAAATTCCTTACGGTGGTGGGGCTGCAGAGGTGGTTGGATATGATCAAATAACTATGATCATTGGCCTAAAAGAGATTTATGGCAATAAAGTATCGTTAGTCGAAAATCCCAAGGATGAAGAGATTAAATCAGCTAGCCATGTGATTTATAGCACGGG
>JAJCYL010000071.1 GCA_029262955.1 Cytophagales bacterium
TCCTGATTAGGCGGTGTCCCATCTTTGACCAGGAATGGAACGAGATAGATGCCTAAAACTCCACCCTTATCCGCCATCGCCTTAAGTTCTCGATCAAATTTGCTTCTGGGGTTGTCATATATGGCCTTACAGCCTGAATGACTAATGGTCACAGGATTTTTAGACGTTTGAATCCCCTCAGCCGTGGTTCTTTGACCACAGTGCGAAAGATCAACAATCACTTTTTGGTTGTCCAACTCTTCAACCAGTTCTATACCTAATTTACTTAGTCCGCCATTACCTGGTTCCAAACACCCATCGCCAACCAGGTTTCGGTTATTATAAGTGAGTTGAACCACTCCAATTCCGAGTGATTTGAACATTTCCACTCTCGACAAATCTGTGCCGATCATGGCCGCATTTTGGAAGCCATAAATAACGCCCAACTTATTTTCTTGCTTTGCCACTAACAGGTCCCTCACAGATTTGACCTTCAGCAAAACCTCGGAATGTCGCTCTATCAGACTCTCCCATTTTGCAATTGCTTTAAAGCAACCTTCAACATCCGAGCCGGAACTTACTGTTAAGTTTACTGCAGTAATACCAGACGCTTTTACACTATCAAGCATTTGGGGTGTAAGATCATCCCACGGTTCATTTGAATTAAATGGTCCGGGGCTGGCAAGAAAATCTACTACAAGCAGGTCATTGTATTTGGGCCACGCTACTATATATTGAGCCGCTATTTCAGTAGGCCATGTTGCCAAATAAGGCGTAGCAACTATTCCGCCAAGTTTTGTTAAAAATCTTCTTCTCGAAGCGTTTGATTCCACAGTCTACATTATGAGGGTCCTCCTTCAAATGTAATAAAGAAGGCGATATTGTGGACAGAGAGCCGGCCCAATGGTGCATTGAATTTATTTGGATTACTCTCTAACAAATTCCTGAGACCTCTGGAGTATCTCATCTCGATGGCAAACTTAAAGAACTGATAAAATATATCTGTTCCAACTCCCAATTCAAGATTTACATTGAAATTTTTAGTTTCTAATCGCTCTCTAACGTCGTTTTCATCCTTACTGCCAGAAGCCTCAATTACCGGACTGAATCCTGCTAATAAATACATCCGGTTATTACGGCGCCGAACTGATTTATACTTTAATAAAATGGGTAACTCAACCAAGGTTGCGTCCTTAGTTTCGATCAATGTAGTTCCATCAGAAAAGCGATACTTTAAGTCATTTTCATAAAAGCCCACAGTTGGTGATACTCTTAAACTTAAAAACTGATAGAGTGCGACATCGACTACAAAGCCGATTTTAAACCCTGGGGTACCCGGTGTAATTACAGAGTGTAAGGAATCGAAATCAGCAGAGACAAAATCATCGTTGTAGTCTAACCTAAAATTAGAAGAATGTCCACCAATTAGGAATCCGTAATGGAGCCATCTTTCATCGTAGGCTGACAGATTAGTTTTGCCGAAATTAAGCCCATCCTGCCCGAAGGAACGACCGCAAAGGCCTGACACCATAAGGAGCACCAGACCTATTTTACTCCAGTGTAAACTGAGCTGATGCCTAATGTTAGGGTTGTACATTCCGTTTGCGTAAATCCAGTTTCTTTCAGAATTTTTAAAAACTCTTCGCCATATGGAAATTCATTCACAGAGGCTGGTAAATAAGTATATGCTGATTGATCTTTGCTCACCAATCGGCCTATAATAGGCAAAATAGCCTTAAAATAAAAATGGTAAAGTTGTTTAAATGGAAAGGTTTGAGGCTTTGAAAACTCAAGGATAATTACTTTTCCGTTCGGTTTGAGTACTCTCCACATATCCTTCAATCCCTTGCCCAAATTTTCAAAGTTCCTCACTCCAAATGCAACGATGACAGCGTCGAAGTTATTGTCAGGATAATTAATTCCTTCCGAATCCCCCGATTCCAGCGAAATGATGCTCTCCAACCCTTTTTGCTTCAGTTTCTTTCGACCAACTGCAAGCATACCTTCAGAAATGTCCACTCCTATTACTTTTTCGGGATTGAGCTTTAATGCTTCAATTGCAAAATCACCAGTACCAGTGGCAACATCAAGAATTATTTTAGGCTTGTCATCCTTCAACATGCTAATTGCTTTTCTCCTCCAGGATATGTCGATACCCAAGCTGAGAAAATGATTAAGAAAATCATACCTTCGGCTTATGCTGTCGAACATATCTGCAACCTGTTCTTTCTTCCCAGATTGCTTTTCTTTGTAGGGTAATACTGTCATCTCAATTCGCCTGCAAGTATAACCGATAAAAGACCAAAAAGAGTTGAACAAATATAATTTTGGACACAACAATGAAGGTAAAATCCGCTGACTTCGTCATTAGTAATACAACGTACAAGAAGTGCCCCCCCGAAAAATATCCGGAATATGCATTTATCGGTAGATCCAATGTGGGCAAATCATCATTGATCAACATGCTGACCAATAGGAAAAGTCTGGCTAAAATTTCCTCCAAACCGGGGAAGACACAATTAATCAATCACTTCTTAATTAATGAAAATTGGTACCTGGTAGATTTACCAGGATATGGCTGGGCTAAAGTGAGCAAAAGTGAAAAAGAAAAATGGGGACCAATGATCCAGGATTATATACTCCATCGTGAGAGCTTATGCTGTCTGTTTATACTTATTGACTCCAGGCTTGAACCTCAGAACATTGATATGGACTTCATCTATTGGGCAGGTCAAAACAACATTCCTATTGGTCTTATTTTTACGAAATGTGACAAATTATCAAAAGGGAAAACAGCCGGTAACCTGGCCGCGTTAAAAAGAGAATTAGCGAAATCATGGGAGGAATTACCTTTAATAATCCAGAGCTCATCGGTGTCCGGTCTGGGTAAAGAAGATATCCTTAATTTCATAGATTCTGTCAATAAAAGATTCAATGAATCTGGAAAGTGATCAGATGTTTTACTTTTGCCACCTGATTTAAGTAAATACCTATGAATTTTAATGAAATAGCGGCCGTAGCAGGCAAAGGTGGGCTTTACAAGGTTTTCAAACCAACAAGAACCGGTGTAATCCTTGAGTCAATGAAAGACCGGAGTAAATTGGTTGCCGGTCCAAACTCAAAGGTTTCTATGCTGGCCGAGATATCTATTTATACTACCAGCGAAGAGGGCACAGTCCTTCTTGAGGATGTAATGAAAAAGATCCACAAAGAATTCAAAGGTGATACCGGATTAACAGGTACAGCAGATCCCGACGAATTAAAAGCTTTTCTTAAGCATATTCTGCCGGATTATGATGAAGACAGGGTTTATGTTTCAGATATTAAGAAGCTAGTTAATTGGTATAATTTCCTCGTAAGTCAAATACCTGAGCTTTTCGAAGAAAAGAAGGAGAAGAAGGAAAAGAAAGAAGTGGGGGAAGAGAAGAAAGAAAGTCAGCCTAAAACCAAACCAAAGGCAAAAGCGGTAAAGCCTAATAAGAGTGATAAAAAGTGAGGTAATAAAACAAGGTGCTCAATTAATTGCCAATGATTTTGGATTAGAGCCCTTTGATCTCAATTCTCTGTCTGAAAAAGACCTCCTCGATACGCTCAAAAAAGTTGTGCAGCATTTCCTTGACCGCGACTTTAACCAACTCCTCAATATTTTATACCGCATAGATATTGCTGAAGATGAAGTCAAAATAATTTTAACCACTGCGCCTCCAGATGAGTTATCAACGCACTTAGCAGTTAAAATTCTTGAAAGAGAGTGCAGAAAGGCAGAAACACGACTTAGATATCGCCCATAAGCCTTTGTAAAAATTTACATTCATTTATATTTGCATCCACTTATCGAGAAAGACCGAGGGACAGGCCCTATGACGTCTTGGCAACCTTTCCACATGGATTCCGGTGCCAATTCCTACCTAACCTCCAAATGGGGGCGGGAAGATAAGATAGCAAAATCGTTTTGCGATCTAACTCGGTAAGTTTAAAGGAGTTAGAAGAATGCAGCCATTGAAGTTGAGCGGCCTTGAGCCATTAATTATTACCCCGGAAACTAATTTTATTAATGTCGGAGAACGAACCAATGTTACTGGTTCCAAGAAATTTGCCCGTCTAATTGCTGAAGACAAGTACGAAGAAGCACTTTCAGTTGCACTTGATCAAGTGCGAAATGGAGCCCAGATTTTGGATGTAAATATGGATGAGGGCATGTTGGATGGCATCAATGCCATGACCACATTCTTGAATTTAATTGCTTCAGAACCAGAAATATCCCGAATACCTATAATGATTGATTCCTCAAAATGGGAAATCATCGAAGCCGGACTCAAATGTGTACAAGGTAAAGGTGTTGTTAACTCAATTAGCTTGAAGGAGGGGGAAGAAAAATTCATTTGGCAGGCAAAAAAAATAAAGTTCTATGGAGCCGCGGTAGTTGTAATGGCCTTTGATGAAGCCGGTCAGGCTGACACATATGACCGGAGAATTGAAATCTGTAAAAGATCTTATGATGTCCTGGTTGATACTGTAAAATTCCCACCTCAGGACATCATTTTCGACCCTAACATATTTCCTGTGGCCACCGGAATTGAAGCTCATGATAATTACGCTGTCGATTTCTTCAAAGCAACCAAATGGATTAAGAACAACCTCCCAGGGGCCAATATCAGTGGTGGAGTCAGC
>JAJCYL010000072.1 GCA_029262955.1 Cytophagales bacterium
GACGGAGAAGTATTGAATGATATTAACTTCGTTTATACTGAAATTGAAAATTGGATAATCGAAAATGAGTAAACAACCACCCCCTTACCCCCGCCTGCGGGGGACAGTAGACGATACGCTGTCCCCCTCTTGAGGGTGTGCAGGGGGAGGATTTAGAACGAAAAATGCAGACCAATCGAAATACTATAAAGCAGATACTCTTATTGATAGTTGTCAGCCTGGCTCTTTCCTTCTCGCCCACCCACGCCCAACAGTTGGAGATTACCAGCGTCCCTTTTCAGTATAGGGACAACCCATCCAGCATTAATGGGATGGCACAAGATAACAATGGCTACATCTGGATGGTTGATATCTCCAACGGTGTCTTTAAATATGATGGAACAAGTTTGATTCAATATGAATCGATATCAGGTAATACAAATAGCCTGACCAGCAACAGGCTGGAATGCATAGCGGTCGATGAAAATGGAATTATTTGGATTGGCTCTTTCGATCAGGGTCTCAACCGATTTGATCCTGAAACCGAAATTTTCACTCATTTCAGGCATAATGCGGATGATGATAGAAGTATCCGGTCGGATGCCATCAGGACACTGGCTATTGATAGTTCCGGTATGATTTGGATTGGTACGCTTAGCGGAGTGGATAAATTGGATCCGAAAACCGGAATATTTACCCATCAACATACCAATGATCCCGATGAAGAATTACTTGGTAAAGAACATATTCGGGCGATGTACTTTGATAAATCCGGAGTATTATGGATAGGATCCAGCAGCCCTTTTGCAGGGGAAGCAACTGCTGGAGGCCTTTTTAAATTCGACATAGCAGCAGGTCAAATTATCAGGTATTACCATACTCAGGAACCCAATAGTCTAATTGATAACAGGGTTCGAGCCATTTTTGAAGACAGCGGGGGAACATTCTGGATTGGCACCGCTGGGGATGGTTTACATACCATGAATAGAGAAGAAGGGACCTTCATCCGACATCAGTATGACCCGCAGAATCCCAACGGATTAAGCCGGCCACCATTGGCAGTTCCAAATTCCCTGGCAGTTGATCACATTACTTTTATCAACGAAGACAACGATGGGAATATCTGGATTGGAACTTTTGGAGGGGGAATTGGTCATTATAACCCGGAAATGAATATGATGATCGGTCATTCCGTGAATGGAACCGGACAATATAATGCACTATCTAATTCTTTTTGGGCAAGTTTAAAAACAAAAGATCAATTGCTGTGGGTGTCAACATGGGGACCGCAAAGAACTAATGATCTCCTCTTCCGGATAAATGGTAGCGCCAATAAAATACACCACCAGGATTTTGATGATATAGGCTCCACGAACGCCTTCGTTGAGGATGATAATGGCAGACTTTTTATTGGGGGCCAAAATGGTTTATGGAGGAATGAAATCAATGGAGAAGTGACCAATATCTTAAGGCCTGGTACATTGGCTCTGGCAAATTTTGGAGTAATTGATATAGAAAAAGACGAACGGGGGAACTTATGGGTGGCCACCGGTCAGGGTTTATATTATTATGATCATGGATCTGAAAAACTGCGAGTATTTCAACATGTTGCTGAAGAGGCTGGCACAATTTCCAGCAATACCGTTCAGTCAATAGAGGATCTATCCAATGGAGAATTGCTGGTTGGCACAAATAATGGTCTCAATTTATTTAATACCAAGCAACAAACATTTCGGAAGATCGATTACTTCGCATCAGATTCATCTATAATCGATTTATCAATATTTGACATTCATCAAGATATAAGGGGCAATATCTGGTTAGGAACTGAAGGATACGGACTGTTAAAGGTGAATGTTGGCACTGGAGAATTCGAGGAGTATAGGCAGAGCAGCGGGAGCTACAATTGTTATGATATTTATGAAGATAGTCAACAAAATTTATGGGTAGCTGGATATGGATTAGGTCTCTATAATCCGGAAAGGGATGAATTTTCTCCAATCACTGATGAGGATGGATTTCTCAAACTATCTTCAACCGTTTTTGCGGTCACCGAAGGTGGCGAAAATACACTCTGGCTTAACCTGAATGGAAGCATTCTCAGTTTCAATACTGAATTTAAAAAAACCAAACTTTATGGAATGAGCTGGGGAGTTCACGCTGGATTTACCACCAGGAGTATTTTTAACTCGTCCACTGGAGAAATTTTATTAGGTACTTCGAGGGGCTATTACCAGTTCAACCCTCAAGATTTGAAAACTCAAACCAGTGATCTGCCAAAAATTTTTATCAGCAAGTTGTTTTTTGATGACGAGGTAGTGAAATCCAAACAAAATCCGGTGCTACCCAATCAGCTATCAAAAACGGAGCTGTTAAGCTTAAATCACGATCAAAATAATTTTTCCTTCGAGGTGGTATATATTGATTATCTGACCGATGCCGGGCATAAACGAATGCAGTATCGTTTGGATGGCTATGATTATGTTTGGCGCAATATCAACAGTGGTGAATTGGCTGCCTATTTCAATATTCCCCCGGGTAGATATGTATTTCAGGTTAAAGGACTGGATATTTACGGCAATTGGGGTGAGAAGTCGCTGGCAGTCAATATCTCACCTCCCTGGTGGTTCACCTGGTGGGCCTATGTGATCTACTTTGTCGTTTTCTGCATAGGGGTATACCTGATCCACACCATTCAGAAAGCACGGGTTTTAAGAAAAGAAAGGGAGCGCACTAAAGACCGTGAACTGGCCCAGGCCAAAGAAATAGAGAAGGCCTATGCCGATTTAAAGAACACCCAATCCCAACTCATCCATTCGGAAAAGATGGCATCCCTTGGCGAACTCACTGCGGGCATAGCGCATGAGATCCAAAACCCCCTCAATTTCGTCAATAACTTCTCTGATCTGAACAAAGAATTGATCGAGGAAATGATCGAAGAGATGAAAAAAGGGAATTTAGATGAAGCTGAAAGTATCGCTAAGGACCTAATTGACAATGAGGAGAAGATTACGCATCATGGTAAACGGGCTGAGGGGATTGTCAAAAGTATGCTCCAGCACTCCCGCGGGAGCGAAGGCACCAAAGAACTGACTGATATTAATGCTTTGGCTGATGAATACTTACGCCTCGCTTATCACGGTTTAAGAGCGAAGGACCAATCCTTCAATGCAGATTTCAAAACGGACTTTGATCCTGATTTACCAAAAATTGAAGTAGTACCTCAGGATATTGGTCGGGTGTTACTGAACCTGATCAATAACGCCTTCCAGGCAGTAGCAGAAGTCGAGAGTCCACAGGTGAAACTCGAAACTAAAAAACTCAATAACTCAATAACTATCAGCGTAGCTGACAATGGCCCCGGTATCCCCGACGACATTAAAGACAAAATCTTCCAACCCTTCTTTACTACAAAGCCAACCGGGGAAGGCACTGGGTTGGGGCTGAGTATGAGTTACGATATTGTGACCAAAGGGCACGGAGGTAAATTGAACTTTAACAACACAGAAGGTTTAGGATCGAAGTTTATTATTGAGCTACCAACTATCTAATATGCTGAAGGCTGTAAGTTTTATCTTTTGTTTCGTGTTCCTTTTTTATGAGGTGAACTCACAAAACCGTAGTTCAGATAGTATAAAAGTATTATTGACAGCGGCTGAATCGGACACAGCTAAGATTATTTTGATGACTGAATTGGCATCTGTCTATCGGCTGTCAAACTTAGATTCAGCTTTGATATATGGACAAAGGGCACTCAGACTAGCTTCTCAGAAAAACTTTTTAAGGGGAGAAGCAGCTGGCCATTTTGCTATGGGATATGCCCTGCGTGAACAAGGTGATTTGGCATTGGCTATGGACCACGTACTAAAGGGTCTCGATATAGCCAAGACAAACGGACACTTTAGAGAGGCTATTTTTGGAAACATTGTATTTGCCACAATCCACTATGATCTCAAAAAGTGGCAAACAGCAATTGATTACTTCCAGGAGGGACTGCAAATTTCTCAGGAGATAAATGACCCATACGCGATGGATCAATTATACCTCTTGATAGGTGCGAATTATGTGGTGCACAACACAATAATCAACCATCTTGACTCGGCTGAAAAATATTTAAACCTCGCTCATCAGTATTCTGAGATATTGGGCAACCAATCTCTTAACTCCACTATCTACCGGAATTTAGGGCGACTACATCAGTTCTCCGGCCGATTGGATTCAGCGATGTACTTCTATAAACTTGGTATAGGGGTGGCCATTCAAAACGACGATTTTCGTAATGCGTCTTACAACCAAACACTGACAGCAAGTCTATTTATGAAATTGGGTCAACCTGATTCCAGCATTTTCTATGGTATAAGAGCTTTAGAAATAGCGGATGGGAAATTTCAAAAAAGGGTACTTGAATCAAGCACCATATTGGCGGAAGCATTCAAGGCCAAATATCAATTTGAGAAAGCATACGAGTATAAAGAAATAGCTGAAAAGGCGAGGGAAAATATTTATAGCGCAGGGAATATTCAAAATCTACAAAACCTCATGGCCAAAGAGGAAGAGCGCCAGAGAGAGTTGGAAATAGCCCAAGCAGCATTTGAAAACAAAATTAAAACAGAGGCACTCTCAGGAGGCTTCATTGCCTTGTTAGTTGTCGCATTTCTCCTATATAGGAATAACCGAATTCAAAAGAAATCTAAAAGGACGATTGAAATTGCCTATAAGCGGCTACAAAACACCCAGACCCAACTGATCCACTCCGAAAAAATGGCATCCCTTGGAGAACTAACAGCAGGCATCGCCCATGAGATTCAGAACCCTCTCAACTTTGTCAATAACTTTTCAGAAATCAATAATGATTTACTTGATGATTTGAAAACAGCTATAGCTGAAAATGACCAGGAAGAAATTGAGGCCATTTACAAAGACCTAAAAGAGAATGAGAGCAAAGTAGCACATCACGGAAAGCGAGCAGAAACAATTGTTAAGAGCATGCTGCAACATTCCAGAACTGGATCCGGAGAAAAGGAACTCACAGATATCAATGCCTTAGCAGATGAATACCTGCGATTAGCATATCACGGCCTCCGAGCCAAAGACCAGTCCTTCAATGCTGATTTCAAGACGGAATTTGATCCTGATTTACCAAAAATTGAAGTAGTACCTCAGGATATTGGCAGAGTGTTTCTGAACCTGATCAATAACGCCTTCCAGGCAGTAGCAGAAGTTGATAATCCGCAGGTGAAACTCGAAACTAAGAAACTTCAAAACTCGATAACTATCAGCGTAGCTGACAATGGCCCCGGCATCCCCGATGACATCAAAGACAAGATTTTCCAGCCCTTCTTTACTACTAAACCTACCGGTGAAGGAACTGGTCTGGGATTGAGTATGAGCTATGATATTGTCACTAAGGGGCACGGGGGAGAACTGAAGGTAGAGAGTAAAAAAGGAGACGGAAGTATATTCACTATCCAATTGCACTAATTTGAAAATTGCAAAAACCATAGCTGCCATTTTTCTATACCTCCTTAGCTATGCTATCAGCTATTCGCAGAACAAAAGCATAGATAGCCTAAGAGCTACTCTGGTCAATACGGTTGAACCCATAGAGCGTTTTGACATTCTAAATAAACTTGCGATGGAGTTGACAGGTTGGAAGGGAGACAATACTGACTCGACATATAGTGTTCAAATGCTTCAGATAGCCCAGGAATTGAAAAGTGATTCACTGCTGGCCATCAGCTATAATTTCCTGGGTAATTATTTTCTTTTGAATAAAGGTGGTGACGCAACAGCACTGGAATACTTCTTCAAAGCTCTGCCATTAGCTGAAAAGTTTAAAGACAAGCGGAGAATAAGTTCGTTGTATTTTGATATTTCTCTTGTCTATTTGGATCTGCAAAATAATGAAGAAGCATTAATAAATACCCGGAAGGGAGGTGAGAATTTACCTGATCAATCCCACCCATTATATGATTTTTTGAAGGTTCAATATCAGTCCAATATGGCTATGTATTTCCTTTTTGAGAATCAACCAGATTCAACTCTTTATTATGCCCAGCAACTTCAGGTAACAAATGAAAGAATGAAGGATAGAATGCAGGTGAGTCCAGTCTATAGCTTCATAGAGTATACCTTGAAGGGATCGGTTTATGCACTAAATAAAAATTTTGTCGGTGCTGATGCAAATTTTGAAAAAGCATTACAGCTTATTCAAGAATTTGAGAGCCCTGCACAATTGCGGATATTTTACATCAAATACCTCGCTTATCTTATTTCAAATAATAGGGTGGGAGAAGCAGGAGTTCAAGCGAGACACTTACTGAGATTAGGTATACGAAATGGTAACATTAACCTGAAGTTTGTGGCGGCTGATCTATTGAGGCAAGTTTTTGAAGCCAAACAACAAATAGATAGTGCCTATTATTATTCGCAAATGGCTGCGAATATCAATTCAGAAATTTTTAGTCAAAAAAATATTAATAGGGTTCAGTCCTTAGCCTTTAATAAAAAATTACGAGCAATTGAGGAAAAGGCTAAAGAAGATGCATATTTAAGCCAAATTAGAACAAATGCCTTTTTAGGTAGCTCATTCACCCTACTTGTAATTGCCCTATTGCTTTATCGAAACAACAGAGCAAAACAAAGATCAAAACGAAAGATTGAAGTAGCGTATGAATGCCTGCAAAACACCCAAACCCAACTCATCCACTCCGAAAAAATGGCCTCACTTGGAGAGCTGACGGCTGGCATTGCCCACGAAATCCAAAACCCATTAAACTTTGTCAACAATTTCTCTGAAATCAACAAAGAACTAATAGAAGAACTAAAAGAAGCAGTTGCTAAGAACGATCAAGATGAAGTAAAAAGCATTTTGGATGATCTTACCGACAACGAGAATAAAATCACCCACCATGGCAAAAGAGCAGAAGGCATAGTTAAAAGCATGCTCCATCACTCTAGGACCAGCTCAGGTGAAAAGGAACTAACGGACATTAACGCCTTGGCGGACGAATATCTCAGGCTGGCCTATCACGGTCTCAGAGCTAAGGACCAATCTTTCAATGCAGACTTCAAGACAGAATTTGATCCGGATCTTCCAAAAGTGGAAGTAGTACCTCAGGACATAGGCAGAGTGCTACTGAATTTGATCAATAATGCGTTTCAAGCCGTAGTCACCAAATCTGCTGACGGTCACCCTGAGCCTGTCGAAGGGCCGGAAGTAGATAAGTTAGATGCCTCCTTCCTGCCTGCCGGCAGGCACGGCGACAAGCTCAGGATGACATCTGAGCGTATTAAACCCATGGTAATCGTATCGACGAAAAGAGTCAAAAATATCATTCAAATCACCGTCTCCGACAATGGCCCCGGCATCCCCGATGACATCAAAGACAA
>JAJCYL010000073.1 GCA_029262955.1 Cytophagales bacterium
TACTCCTCATAATTTTCACAAGCCAGGAACATCGCGAAATTAGAGCTTGACATTCCTCGTCCAGCTAATACCGAATTTATCCATTCTAAATCTCTTTCCTTGAGGGCCTTGATATACCTTGGAGTACGCTCTCTTGAGTCACTCCTATACAACTCATACCGTATCATGAAAATTGCATCCTGCGGATTGAGATAATAGGGCTTTCCTTCATAAGTTGCTTGAATGGGTTCCTGTGCTATTGACTCCAAAGCTTCGTAATAATCAGTCTCCAAATTTGGATACGCCTCTTTACAGTCTTTTTTCTCCTTACAGTAGTCCAGGACCTTACGCAAAGCCAAACTATAATCATCGAGCCTTGTCAATAGGTAATTGTCTCTATGAGGTGCTGGTGAGTCATAAATCGCCGAGTGAATTTTTTCAGGAAACATATCCGCAATAACCCTGGCAATGCGGGTACCATATGATCCTCCCCTTAAATTGTATTTCTTATAACCAAGATGATCCATTAGCATACCAACATCTCTTGCATTCTGAAAAGTATTGTACATCTCAATTTCAATGCCCTGCTCATCACATTCCTTCCTGAGGTTCGTTATCAGCTCTTTCATTCTGAAATACTCCTCTTCACTATTGAGGTCCTGAGACAGGAGATTGTAGGCTCTACCAGTCAAATCAGGGAGCGCACTGGAAAAACCAATTCCACGCTGATCAAACCGTATAATATCTCGAGTTTTCAATATGGGGTTATCCAATTGACGTTCAATATTCTGAAGAGCTTGTCCTCCCGGCCCACCAGTAAAATGGATCATTGGATGCTTCACTGTGGTAGAATCCTCACTTTTTAGAATTACATAAGCGATACTAATCTTTCTCCCGTTTGGTTTATCATGATTCTCAGGAACTTCCAGTTGACCACAAATAAATCTCGAGGAGTCGTTGATTTCTGTCAGGAAACTACAGTTTGAAATTATAGCCCTTTGCTTGTTCGTGTCACACGAAAAGCTGATGGAAACAACCAGAAGAATTTGAGCTAATTTCATGAGTGGTTTGCTTTAATGGATTAGGCCATTGAAATATAAGCCTTCTTCTAGCAATATCTCAAACTCAGACATTTCCTGCTATGAGGTATAATGCAAAATGGAGGAGACTTTAAGCAAACAGCTCCAATTAAGTTAGTTTATTAGATTAAACAGCCTACCCCACCGAATTTTATTAAAGCTAAAGCCGTATTCGGGATCTACCGAAAGCCATATGAAAAGTGCCTTCCCAACCACGTGATTTTCCGGAACGAAGCCCCAAAAACGTGAATCTTCCGAATTGTGCCGGTTATCACCCATCATGAAGTAGTAATTCTGCTTGAAGGTGTATTCGGATATTTCAGTTCCGTCAATGAAAAGTTTGTAATCCCGAATATTTACTTCATCGTAATCCTCGTAGTCTCTTATTGTAGAGCCGTATAGGGCTACATTGGCTGAGTCCATTTTAATAGTAGTGTCTTCACCTGGAATTGGTAACGGACCAAAATGGTCAGTATTCCACGGGAACAGCTCGGGATCATTGGGAAAAATTCTTGGCTCCGGTCTGTCCGACGGCATGGCCGCTACAATAACATCTTTTACAAAATCGAGATTTTTAATCTTCGTAGCTGTTGTTGGCCTTGTTTGCATCCAATAACCTCCTCCAACTTTAGCGACTTCAGCGAGCGCAATGTCATAACGTTGAAAGAACCGTTCATTGAGATTCTCGTCTGTTGCAACAAAGTACCGGTATTGCATATCAGGTGGATTCTCAAATGGTTGGCCATTGATATAAACCTGCATATCCCTTATTTCCAAAATATCTCCTGGTACTGCGACACACCGCTTTATGTAGTGTGTTTTTAGGTCTAATGGAATATCAGGTCCTTCTGCCGGCCAGTTAAAGACAACCACATCATTGCGTTCAACATCTGAAAATCCCGGTAAACGGAATTGAGGCAATTCGATAATATCTGTATAAGAAGGAATGTCAGTGCCCCATATTTTTCCATGAGTCAACGGAATCTGTAATGGGGTTTTGGGTGTTCTGGATCCGTAACTAATCTTACTTACGAAGAGATAATCACCTACAAGAAGCGACTTTTCCATAGAAGGAGTGGGAATGGTAAAAGCCTCCATGAATATCCAGCGAATAAGAGTCGCGGCCACAACCGCAAATACGATTGCATCCCACCATTCCTTTAGCGGAGATTTCTTTACTTTTTCTTCTTTCTTCTTAAAAAGGCTGATCTTCATCCAACTATTAGTCAAAAACGTCGCAAAAATAGGGTTTTATTAGCCGATTCAAAGCTTCACTGCTGAACTTAAAAAATCGTCCATGGAGCGCATACCTTTCTGGTTAACAATCCACTCTGCAACCAGCACGGCTCCATTCACAAACCCTTGCCTCGAAAACGCCTCATGCTTGATTTCGATCTGGTCTACATCTGAACGATAATTGACTATGTGGGTTCCGGGAATCTCATTTTCCCGAATAGAGATGATTGGAATTTCTCCTTCCTTTGGCTCTCCCAAGGTCCAATTTGTTAACTTTTCAACTTCATTCACTATCCCTTGCGCAAGTGTAATCGCGGTTCCGCTTGGCGCATCTTTCTTGT
>JAJCYL010000074.1 GCA_029262955.1 Cytophagales bacterium
TTAGAACCAGAACTATAAATATTGGCAACATCACTAATAACAAGACAATTGAGAAGAAGTTTGACATCTACAATGATGGAGACTCGCCTATTTCATTAATCAAGACAGAGGCACCAGAGTTTTTTGTAGCAACTTTTGAACCTGGAGAAATCGCACCCGGACAAGCGGGCAAATTGGTCGTTCAATATGACCCGATTAAAAGGAAAGAATTAGGATATGTCAGAGATGATATAACACTGTACACCAACGAATCTGAAATGGCGGTGAAGAAATTGAGTGCCATTGCGACCATTAGAGAATACTTCCCTCCCATGTCAACCGAAGATTTAGCAAAAGCGCCAAAATTGAAATTTGAAAAAACTGTTATGGAGTTTGGTTCAGTAAATGAGGGCGAGCCGGTATCGGCTGAATTTACATTTACTAATCTTGGTAAGTCAGATTTGGATGTAAGGGACATTAAGTCAAACTGTAACTGTACCAAAACTAGCGTTGAACCTTCTACTGTAAAACCTGGTGAGTCCGGTAAGGTCATACTGACGTTCAATACGGATGGCCGTAAGGGAGTACAGCATCAACAGGTGACAGTTTTTTCCAACGACCCTAAGGGATCAATGCAAATGGTAGCCTTAAGAGGAACTGTGAATAGTAAATAAGTCTTAGTTTAATATCTTCTGGATTAGCGGGCCAGCTTTTTTAGCTGTGTACTCAACTCCTAATAACTCCGAAACTGTCCTTGCGACTTGATTCTGATAGTACTGGCCTTCCTCTTTTAGCTCTCCAAGTGCAGAAGTATCAGGTCCAATCACCGCTATCCAGATTTCACCGCCATTCGGCACAGCACTGCCATGATCCTTCCAGCTATCTTTTGGGACGGTCCCACGACCATGGTCTGTGGTAATAATCATGGTTGTCTTGCCCTTGTATTGTTCCTGTGACTGTGCGTAAACCCAGAGTTCCTTTAAGTAGGCATCCGTTTGTTGGGCAGACTTAAGGTATTGATCATATGCTCCATCATGGGCAAAGTCATCGGTTTCTCCGTAAGCAATGTAAAGTACTCTTGGATTGTTTTTCTTTAATTCCTCCATCGCATAATGATGTGTAAATACATCAAGCCTGACTTCTTCCCAAGGTCCACGGACTTCCTCCTGGAGCTTATTCAAAAGTTTTTCCTGTTCAGTGATTTTACCTCCGGCTTTTTCGAATCCAGCATTAACCGGCACTCCACTTCTGCTTTCGTTAATGATATATGGAAATACATTCCAGGATCCGAATGCTACAACCCTACCATTAAAGTCTTTGTGCTTATTTAAGAATTCCAGGACAGTAACATTTGGGTTGTTTATCTTATCGTTACTATTAATTCTGTTGTCGTCAGCAAATCCTGTCAATATCTCATTATACCCCGGGTAGGAAAACCACCTTTGATTCGTACAATTGACTTTGCTGCCGTATTTTCGGTTTCCATATAATTGACCCTTTTTGGCAATTGTATTCCAAACGAAAGGCATGAGCATCTCCCTTCTTTTATTATAATCTGCATGCCAAAATTGTGTAGTAAGTCCTTCCGGATCATCCACATAACCCGAGTCATCCACTAATAGCGAATCAGCGCCATAGAATAATTCTTGCCAGCGCAGTCCATCAAGTGTTATTAGAAATATATTTTCTGTTTTTTGTGCAAATCCATTGTAAGATGCAAATGCAATTATCATAATAATGCCATATCTCCTTATCAAAATCATCCTCATATTAGGTGTTTACTCCTTCCTCTAAAGTTAACTGATAAATCTCAACTCATCTCCAATTGAATCTAACCCCTCTCTGCCAAAGAGTATTACTTTACCAGTTTATTTTTAAACAATATTAAGTTATCTTCATGTTGAGTTTGAAGGCAACGTCAATTTTATGCCAGATCTTACTCATCTCCAGCTATGATTTAATCTGAAATTCAAACATTCAATTATGAAAGCTGCTCCTCTCATTCTCGCTATAATGATTGTTTCATTTTGTGATCTCGACGCCCAGGTAATATCCAATGGAGGAGGCTTTAATCCACTCAAAACAGGAGATTGTGGGGAAGACTTTATTGAGCTCGAGTGGTCAGAAGCACCCGAGGGGCTCAGCGATATAGTCGGGTATACTCTGGAACGATCTGAAGATGGGGACAGCTATGGAGTCATTGATAATTTTCCAATTGAAATTTTGTCTTACTTAGACACAGATCTCATTGGTGATATGGACTACTACTATCGCTTAACGGTCAATTTTGAGATGTCAGATCCTGCAAGTTATACTCGTTTTACCGGGACTGCAGCTAATGCCGCTTCTGATCTAATTGCTCAGGTCAATTCGGCTGTAGAAGTCGCTTTAAGCTGGGCGAACAATTCAAATGCTTCTGTCGGCTTTGTCGTAGAACGTTCCCTCCTCCAGGATGAGGGGTTCGAAGTTGTTGGCTACCCACGTGGAGCCGCCTTTACTGATCTGTCTTTGAGTCCCTCGACCACATATTTTTATAGGGTTGGAGTTGTTACCTGCACCACAATATATAGTGAGGTAATCAGTGTCACCACTTCAGAATCAGATATTATATATGTTGATTCGGAAGTCGTTGATGATGCCAATGACGGCACCTCCTGGCAAACCGCCTACTCTAATTTAAGAACTGCCCTTACCAACGCGAATGATGGGGAGCAAATATGGGTGGCTAATCGTGATGGTGGCTATGATCCAAGCGACCTGGACATTCCGGCAGAACCAACACCTTTCGTAACATTTAGTATTACTCAAATAGGATTGCAACTCTATGGAGGCTTTGAAGGAGACGAATCAGTTCTCGGAGATCGACCTGAAGGAGACAACAACTACACTTTGCTAGACGGCGGCAGTTTTGCACACACCATAGTTACTATCTCCAGCAACCCAAACACTGTCACCATTGATGGATTCATGATTAATAATAATGGCGAAAGCGCAACATTATCTGGCGGTGGCGTCAACAGTCAATCAAGTCTCATTGTATCTAATTGTAAGTTTGACAATGATGATGGAGATGCAGGCGGAGCCATTTTTATGAATGGCAATGACATCGATTTAACCGTCAACTCAGTTCAGTTCACAAACAATTCGGCCAGTGGAAATGGGGGTGCGATTGCCATGAATTCTAGCGGTGACTTGATTATCAATGACAGTCATTTTGAATTGAACTCAGGCAATCAGGGAGGCGCCATTTGTGCAAACGAAAATAACAGCGCAAACTTCACAGTTATGAATTCAAGTTTTCTTATGAACAATGGAGGACTGGGTGGTGCGGTATATTTTAATAGCACGGGTGATTTCTACATGAAGAATGATGATGACTTTGAGGGATACGCTTTTGATTCAAATAATGGATCAAATGGTGGGGCAATCTATATCTACAACGCTAATTCTGAAATTGATAATATCTCGTTTAATAATAATGATGGATCGCGAGGTGGCGCAATCTATGTTTCAACAGGTGGCGGTGGTGTGCCGGTTGACATGACTATTAGAAATAGCTCTTTTAGCGGTAATACGGCCTCAAATGATGGAATTGGAGACGGGGGTGCTATTTATTTCAACAGTCCTGGCGAGCTCACAATTATGAATGATGATGGTTTTGAGGGTGGTTCGTTTGAAAACAATTCTGCAGACGATCAGGGTGGAGCTATCTACGCTTATAATGCATTCACCTATGTCGAAAACGTTTCATTTTCCGCTAACTCTTCCTCACAAGGAGGTGCTGTTTATCTCGCAACGGGAGGAATCTCAGAGCCTGTAGATCTTACGGTGGTGAATGGTATTTTTACTGACAACACAGCTACTTCAGGTGGCTCCAATAGTGGAGGTGCAATTTATTTCAGCAGTTTGGGCACGCTCTCTTTAACGCAGGATAGTGATCTTGAGGAATCGACATTCGTGAACAATTCTTCCGGCTCATATGGTGGTGCGTTGTATATATATAATGCGCACTCAGAAATGGAAAATATTTCTTTTTCTATGAATAACTCTTCCAGAGGGGGGGCTATTTATGTATCAACTGGTGATGGCGGCGAACCAGTTGACATGACAATCCTTAATGGTACATTTAGTGACAATTACGCATCTAATGGTGGTATTGGAGATGGTGGAGCAATATATTTCTATAGCGGAGGAAACCTATCCGTGACAAACGATGTTGATTTCGATGGCATTTCGTTTGAAAACAATTCTGCAGATGATCAAGGTGGAGCCCTCTATATGTACAACGGCTCTTTTGATCTTGAAAATGCCTCGTTTTCTATGAATAGCTCATCGACAGGTGGGGCAATTTATCTGTCCTCTGGTGATGAGGGAGAACCAATAGAACTGAATATCAGGAACGGATCATTTACAGACAACACAGTAAGTGGCAATGGTGGAGCTATATATGTGTCTCCCGGAGATGGCGGGAATGAAAATATTAGTCTGAGTGTTTTAAATAGTGTTTTTATACGCAACAGAACAGACGAAGATACTAGTGGCAGTGGTGGTGCAATATATTTTTACAGCACGGGTGAACTATATGTAGATAATGACGAGGATTTTGACGGGATATCTTTCGAGGACAACTCTTCAGACAACTACGGGGGGGCGCTCTATGTCTACAACGCCCAAACAACAATCAAAAAGGCCGCTTTCTTAAATAATTTCACTTTCCAATCATCAGGAGGAGCTATTTATGCAAATACGGGAAATATAGAAGTCCCCTCACCTATAGTCTTTGATATCATTGCTTGCACTTTTGAGCAAAATGATAGTGGAAGTGATGGAGGAGCTGTTAATGTAACTCAAATGGATCTTCAAATTGAAGATTCCGACTTTGTTGATAACATATCAAGCGAACATGGTGGGGGCCTTTATTATGAAGGAACCGGTCTTGACATCCAACAGACTTGGTTCTCAGGCAATTCAGCAGGTAAAGCAGGAGGTGGAATTAATATCACATCAGATGAGATATCAATTACCAACTCTACGTTCTCGGAAAATGATGCCCAGCAACGTGGCGGTGGTTTGGCTATTCGCGGACCAAGTTTAGAATTCCCCGTTCTTTTTCAACTAGTCAACAGCACATTTTTCAAAAACTCAGCGGGAAGTTCAGGAGGTGGAATTCACTGGGGGTCATTAAATTTGAACTCGAGTGCTAGTTTATCACATGCTACAATCTTCAACAATACGGCGGGTACTACAGGAGGAGGCATTAGTGTTTTCGATCAGGGTGGAAATATATTTTATATTAACAATACCATAATTGCTGGAAATAGTGGAATGTCTGACAAGCCGGATATTTCCACTATTGAACCTAATGAGAGCGACATAGTTGTCGATCAAGGAGGCTTTGTTTCTGAAGGGCACAATCTCATTGGAGATCTTGGAGGATTTAACTTTGATACTAACACCGAAGGAGATCAATATGGGGATACTCAAGACACTACTATCCCCAATGAAGGAGCAATTGAATCAGCTAGTTTGATTGACCCACTTCTCGACGCATTGGCTGACAATTTTGCAGGCATTCCAACAAATGCCTTGTTAGCAGGAAGTCCTGCCATTAATGCTGGTAGCATTTCAGAAATTGATGGTGACCCCTTATTGACGGATCAACGTGGTTTAGATTATCTCGGTTTGCCAGATATTGGGGCTTTTGAGTACTACTCAAATTTTGCACCTGAACTTGATATTAGTCATGATCTCTCACTAACAGCAATTGATGAAGGTGATGTTGATAATTCTGGTGATCTTTTGAAAAATATAGGAGGAGAGAATGATCTGATTACGGATATCAACGGACCTGGTCAGGGTATTGCATTGATTGGCGTGAATACTTCCGCTGGAACATGGCAATACAGTTCAGACAATGGGACCACATGGTTAGCAATAGGATCACCAAGCTCTTCTGCAGCTCTACTTTTACCCGTGGATGATCAAACAAAGATCAGGCTGCAGCCAGCTGAAGGTTTCAACGGCACAGTTACTGAAGCTGCCACTTTTAAGGCTTGGGATCAATCCTCTGGTACCACAGGTGGTATCCTGGATGTAAGTAGTTTTGTAGCTGATTCGCCTTTCAGCCTGGCTTCAGAAACTCTGTCTATTATAATCAACCCGGCGCCAATTGTAATTCCCCCTCCACCTATTGTCAATACAGCTCCAACAGTGGTTAACCCCATTTTGGATCTCGAAATTCCACTCGGAAAATTCAGTTTTACTTTCAATGAAAATGTCTTCAATGATGCAGAAGATGGAACCGACCTTCAATATTCAACTGATGGTGTGCCTGTCTACCTTGAGTTTGACGCAGCCAAAAGAACATTTGCGGGCAATCTTGTTTCCGGAACAAAAGGCACAAGTACCATTACAATTACAGCTACTGACAGTGGAGGGGCTACTGTCTCCGATGTTTTTGACATTGTGAT
>JAJCYL010000075.1 GCA_029262955.1 Cytophagales bacterium
ACCTATATACTTGTAGTAGTTGGCTTTGTCTTCCGATTTACTATGGAAAAAGGCTTGTGTAAACCAAAATTTGAAATTGAATTCAAACTGGAAAGTGAACTTGACGTCATTTGACTCAAGAAAAGTTTTCAAATCGTGATAATAAAAACCCTCTTGATGCTCATAACCGAACTGGAGGGAAAGTATGTATACGTTATTATGCATTAGATTATAAATGTACTTGTTTTCTCAACGTATTTTCGGACTTAATCCTTGACGAAATTAACAGGATGTTGAGGCCAGAAGATTTTGTGAACTTGTTTAATAGGCCACGATAACTTCTAAAAAGTACCGAATGGAGGTCCCCAATAGCTAAAATCATTAATTCTTACCCTTTAGAGCATTTCAGGGCCTATTTTTCAGATAAACGATGTTTATTTGGAAATACTGAAGTGCCTTTCAACGCAATAAAGGGGGTTTTCACCTTATGTTGTTTATTTGGAAAGGCTCTTGATCTCTGATTTAGAGCTTTTTTTATGTCTGTCTATTTGTAGAAAAAGACGAATCCTTTCATAACAAAAAAACCTCCGGGTTTCCCCAGAGGCTCAATAGTACTTAAAAGTTCTTTGTGCTATGCTAACTCTTAGTCGCTTCCTAAGTCGTTCTCTTCAACAAACTGCTTGTAGATAGTTTTGAAATCTTCTATCTCAGGATTCTCGTTAACCGCTGCTTCATAGCTGGTTAAGGCGTCCAGGTAAAGATTTTCCTCCTCATAGAAAGAAGCGTAGACCAAATTGTTCAGGTAAGATCCTTCAGTCAGTTGCTGCTTAAGTTCTTCTATGCTTGCTTCTAAAGTTGTTTCTGAAGCGTTTAACTTTTGGATGCCATAATCCACTGATTTCATTTTCTCAGAGGTTGCTGACCTTACGCCCACAACAAGCAAGCTATATGATTTTAATTGTTCAGATGTGAAGTCTAATTCAATCTTGCGATCATTAGTTTCTACTTCATAAATCACATCACTGAAAAGGTCTTTAACAGTTACAATGTAGGTGTCATTGTCTTCTCCACCTTCCCAACGAATGATTGCTTTGTCACCTAACACTTTATTTGGAGCAGTTGCATCCATCATCACCATTGACAATTGCTCTTTTGTAGCGCGTTCAACAGCTCCTGTTGCATGCATATTCCTTCTGTAATTTCTGTTCAGGTCTTCGTCACCTTCATTGATTTTGTTCATGACAAAGTTCATGTAACGACCAGTAACACTGGCTGTACGATTATTAACTTTGCCCAATAGGTCAGAAACCTTGTACGTTCCGGCAGCTTTAAGCTCAATTGTTTTTCCACTCTGATGTACTAAGCCTATATAGGCACCATTGGTAGCGATAATTTGATCTCCACTATAAAGCTTTGATCCGGTCTTTAGTTTGGCTGATTCAGGCTCGCCTGCTTTTTTAACTTCGTTTGCCCCTTTGTTGGCCAAAACTCTGAACAAATAATCCTGTGCTAAGACTTCATTCACGGATAATCCACTCATGAGTAAAAATACGATTGCTAAATATTTCATGGTTTTATGTTTAAGGTTTTATTAATCTTGTTACACCATTATAAACGTAAAAAGGGTGCCTAAAAGAGGTAAAAAAACCCTTTATTCGATCAATCAGACTATTTCATCGATGATGGCATGATTAACCGAGATCAATATTATGCCTTTTTACAAGGCGTTTTTTTATGGGCGTACTTGGTCTTCTTATTGGTAAATCCTAATCATATCTTATGTGGGCTAACTGGCATTATTATTGTTTAAATTGAAGTATGAAAAGGTTGATACTTCTTGTGGTCTTGATGAGCTTTTCAATGGGCTCCATGTCAGCATTGGCTCAAACAGAACCCCAAGATTCGACTATAACAACGATAGAGAAGCAGAAGCTTACTAAAGAAGAAAAGAGAGAAGCCAGATGGGCCAAAAAGGATGAACGTGAATTGAAGAAAAGTGAACGAAAGTTGGAAGAATTTCAAAGGCGAGAGATTAATTATATATTGAATAAGGAGATTGTAATGGACAGTGCCTTTGTACTTGAGGCCACCTCATTATATAATCGTTTCGGAAGGTCTGTGCCCGCTTCTCCAAGTATTAATTTCATTGCAGTCTCTGGCGACAGTCTGGTTCTTCAAATAGGATCAGATTATGGCCTCGGGCCTAATGGGGTTGGCGGCATTACTCTGGAGGGAAGAATACTTAAATATGAAGTGAAAGATGGGCCTGGCTACGGAACTCTCAGTGTAAACATAAGCGCAAAATCAGTCATTCTGGGTTTAACTTCTGTCTTGATAAAAGTCACAGATACTGGAAATTTCAGAGCCTCCGTAAGTGGTTCCTGGAGACAGCAAATAAGAATGAGCGGAGACTTTAGAACATGGGAGAGTTCGAAAATATTTAAAGGACGGACGTCCAATTTACTTTACGGGCCATATTGACTAAAGATCTAACTGCTTCAGGTGGCCTCCAAATGACTCACAGATACCACTTATTCTTCCTATGTTTATTTCTGCCCATAGTTCATCAAAATTTATGAGAATGCTATTCATGGTTTAGATTGTTAGATTTGATCTAAAAAACCAATATTCGAATCAATTGGGAATGACTTCGATCAGCCATTTTATAGAGACTTATGTTCAAAATACTTAGGATTCAGTAAACGTTGCAATGATCAATCCTCCTCCTTTGTATTTCTTGTGACAAATTCTACTCTGTATTCATTATATTCTTGCTCCAAATGAATGAATTAGTCAATGAGTATTAAATGGCATAAGGTTTTAGACAGCACCGAGGAACTTCCGGAAGGGCGTGTTACCTCAGTTACAGCTGGTCATCAGGGAATTTGTTTAACCCATCACAAAGGAAAGTTTTGTGGGCTAGATAACAGATGCCCGCATCAGGGAGGTCCATTAGGTGAGGGCTCTATTGAAAATGGGTTATTAAGGTGTCCATGGCACGGTTGGGACTTCGACCCTCATACAGGTCAGTCTCCCGGATTTCATGATGATAAAACAGTAACATTCCCCGTGGATGTCAGAGATGATGGCGTGTATGTTGGAGTGAAAGAAGAGGAGGAGCATCACAGAACGGTTTCTGATGTTATGGTTGAAACCATGGTCAACTGCGGTGTAACTCACGTTTTTGGCATGGTTGGCCATTCCAACCTTGGCTTAGCAGACGGGATGCGCAGACTGGAAGAAAAAGGTAAACTAACATTTATTGGTATTCGTCATGAAGGTGCAGCAGCGTTTGCAGCTTCCGCTTATGGCAAATTAACTGGTAAGCCAGCTGCGTGTTTTGGCATTGCCGGCCCCGGAGCCACCAATATGTTTACCGGAATGTGGGATGCTAAAAATGACAGGGCTCCTTTATTGGCGTTATCTGGTCAGGTACAAACCCAGGTGGTTGGCACCGGAGCTTTTCAGGAAGTAGACCTTATAGCAGCTTTCGAATCAGTTGCGGATTATAACCACAGAGTTCTGCATAATAGTAAACATGCTGAGCTTATGGTAGGAGCCATCAAACATGCCATCTTGAATCGCGATGTGGCGCATCTGACTTTTCCTGATGAAGTTCAGGAACATGAAGTGGCGCCAGATACGCCAGCCGCTAATCTTGACAATAGGTTCGGGGATTTCAATATAACACCATCTAAAGCCTCAGTTGATCGAGCAATTGATAAACTGAAGAGTGCCAAACGGCCTGCAATTGTTGTGGGACATGGGGCAAGGTTTCATATGGATAACATTATTAAACTGGCCGAAATGCTCAATGCCCCTGTGTTGACGACATTCAAAGGCAAGGGATTGATTTCTGACCATCATCCGCTTGGTTGTGGTGTACTTGGTAGAAGTGGTACACCCATAGCAAGCTGGGTAATGAATGAAGCGGATCTTATTTGTGTATTTGGTGCTTCTTTTTCTAATCACACGGGTATCACACCAAAAATACCAACCATTCAGGTAGACTTTGATAATCTGGCTATTGCTAAGTTTCACAAGATTGATACACCGGTTTGGGGTGAAATATCAGCCACTACCGGGCTATTCATTGACCGTCTGCAAAATGAGAAAGTCCAAGCTGAAGATCAAAGACCAGCTGTGGCCAAAAGATGGGAGATTTGGATGGAGGAAAAGAAGAATAGATTAGAGGATGATCATGGGCATGGTGTTAGCTCTATTGCCGTTTTTGATGCAATGAACAGGCATATTCCTGAAAATGCGGTGATGTGTGTAGATGTTGGAAATAATGCCTATTCTTTTGGTAGATATTTTGAACCAAAAGGACAATCTTTCTTAATGTCGGGATATTTGGGATCAATTGGGTTTGCTTATCCAGCGGCCATGGGAGCGTGGGCGGCAGTAGGTAACACGAGACCAATTGTGGCGGTGACCGGAGATGGTGGATTTATGCAGTACCTCGGTGAGGTTACAACTGCAGTAAAATATAAAATGCCTATAAAGCACATCTTGATTAACAATCATGAGCTGGGCAAAATCAGTAAAGAGCAAAGGGCTGGGGAATTTGATGTTTGGCAAACCAAGCTGCACAATCCAAATTTCTCAGAATATGCTAAGAATTGTGGAGCATTTGGTATAAGAGTAACGGAGAAGTCTCAATTGGATGATGCCATTGCTCAACTAATGAAGCATGATGGACCTGGAATGGTAGAAGTAATGGCAGATGTGCTCTTAATTTGAAAGATTGCCAAACAAAAAGGGCTCAAACTAATTTGAGCCCCAATTTCTGGCTGAGTTCCTATACGGTTGAAAAGAATCTTGGTACCAAAGGTATACCACAACCCAACGGTCATCAATAGAGTTTTTTTGTAATTATCGTAGGTAATACGCGTAACTTTACCTAGTGGAATTACTCATAATCCATTGGTTATTATTTCTAAGGGAGTATTATATCAATATTCTTACTGGATCTTCCAGGTATTCTTTCAGGCTTTTCAGAAAGGCTGATCCTACCGCACCATCCACTGTACGATGATCACATGAAAGTGTCACCTTCATCACATTTCCAGGTACAATTTGACCGTCTTTCACAATTGGAGTCTGTTTGATTCCTCCAACAGCAAGGATGCAAGAGTCTGGTGTGTTGATGATTGCCGTGAATTCTTCAATACCAAACATACCCAAATTGGAAATGGTGAAAGTACTTCCTTCCCATTCACTTGGTTGAAGCTTTTTGTCTCTGGCTTTCTGTCCCAATTCTTTGACTTCAGCTGAGATGTGAGATAGGGACTTGTTGTCAGCAAATCTTACTACTGGCACTAAAAGACCTTCGTCAACAGCGACTGCCACACCTATATGAATGTGATGGTTAGTTCTCATTTTATCTCCGAGCCACGAGACATTAACTTTTGGATTCTGTCGAAGAGCTGCGGCAGTGG
>JAJCYL010000076.1 GCA_029262955.1 Cytophagales bacterium
TATGCGAGGCGGAATTTTTGAGGATCAATACGCTGTTGATGTCAGTGATTTTAAAGACTATGTTAAAGTTGTTAACAAAGAAGTATTCGCAGCTCAGACGCATTTCTTTGAATCTTTATCAAATAACGTTGAATATAGAGAACTGCTCCAGAAATCTAAGGCAACTGGAGAGACGGACCTCATTCGAATTTGCTATGAGTATTTGCCCCTATCATTTGGTAGAAGGCATGGTGACCCAAGCCGCCCTTGGAATAAGTTTTCGATTGAGACTAAAAAAGAAGATGGCAGTAAGAATCGCTATTATGCAGGCAATTGGCGGGATATTTTTCAGAACTGGGAAGCATTGGCCTTTTCGTTTCCGGGCTTTATTGAATCTATGATCAGTAAATTCGTCAATGCTTCCACCATTGACGGTTACAACCCATATCGCATAACCAGAGAGGGTATTGACTGGGAGGTTATTGAGCCCGATGATCCATGGTCCTACATTGGTTATTGGGGAGATCATCAAATTATCTACCTGTTAAAATTACTTGAACACTCCTTCAGTCACAATAATCAATCTCTTTCAGGCCTGCTGTCCAAGCCGCAATTCGTCTATGCTAATGTTCCGTATAAAATAAAATCTTATCAAGAAATATTGTCAAATCCGCAAGACACAATTGATTTTGATGAAAAGGAGGAAAAAATCATAGAAGGGCGAGTTGAACGAGTTGGATCGGATGGTAAATTGGTTTACTCAGGTAATGAGCAGCTAATAAAGGCCAATCTCACTGAAAAAATATTAGTCACTTTGCTGGCTAAGCTCTCAAATTTTGTACCGGAGGCTGGCATATGGCTAAATACTCAACGGCCAGAATGGAATGACGCGAATAATGCAATTGTAGGAAATGGAACGTCTATGGTGACGCTCTACTACCTGCGCCGTTTTGCCTCATTTTGCTCGAAATTTTTCGAAAAATCGAAGGAAGATGACTTTGAAATTAACGTGCCTGTAGCTGATTTCTTCCAGGGGATAAATGAGACCTTAAAGAATCACAAACGTCAGTTAAATGAGACATTTTCTGATAAACATAGGAAAGAAATGGTCGATGAGCTGGGCACTCTCGGGGAAGCATACCGGAAAAGGGTATATGGATCAATGGATGTTTCGAAAACTAATATTAGGTCAGAGGAAATTGTTAATCTTTTAAAACTGACCATCGAATTTATTGATCATTCTATAAAGTTGAATAAAAGAGAAGATGGTTTATATCATGCTTATAATATAATTCAGGTTACGGAGGACGAGGTTTCAGTTTCTCATTTATATGAAATGCTTGAGGGTCAGGTGGCGGTACTGTCATCAGGTTTATTGTCACCAAAGGAATCTTTGGAAGTGCTGGATGCGCTTAAGAATAGCAAAATATATAGACCTGATCAATACAGCTATCTACTTTATCCTGATCGTGAATTACCTCGATTTCTGGATAAGAACAACATTCCAAAATCATTCATTGAAAATTCATTATTAGCTCAGCAATTGTTAAATGACGGCAATACCTCCCTGTTAACACAGGATATTAATGGTGGATGTCATTTTTCCGGGAGCTTCAACAATGCAAATAGTCTTAAGGTGGCTCTAAATATATTGAGGGATAGCGGATATGGAGATTTAGTTGACAAGGAGTTTGTTGATTACCTGGAGGTGTTTGAATCAATGTTCAACCATCGTGATTTCACCGGAAGGTCGGGCACATTTTTCGGTTATGAGGGTCTTGGAAGCATATACTGGCATATGGTTTCTAAACTATTATTGGCCACCCAGGAAGTAATTTATAAGGCAAATGAGGAGGGAGTTGATAAAGAAATAATTGGAAGGTTAACGGATCACTATTACGAAATAAGAGCTGGCATTGGCATCAATAAATCTCCTGAATTATATGGTGCATTTCCCACTGACCCATATTCTCATACACCCGGTAATAAGGGAGCCCAACAGCCCGGCATGACTGGTCAGGTAAAAGAGGACATTATTAATCGGTGGGCAGAATTGGGGGTGCGAGTTAATGAGTGTCAGATTTCATTCAAACCTTTGTTTTTGCATAAAAATGAATTTTTAAATGCAGGTAAACCATTTGCGTATTTTGATATTAATGGTGAGGAAAAAGAGCTGACCTTGGCTCCAGGAGAACTGGCATTTACTTATTGTCAGGTTCCCGTCATCTACAGGCAATCTTCTAAAAATTGCATTACAGTGGTTATTAATAAGAAGGCGGTTGTGTTTGATGACTTATTACTAGACGCAGATACTTCTCAGAATATCTTTGAACGTAAAGGAAAGATTACTAAAATAATTGTTGACTTAGCTATTTGATTAACTACTAGTTACAAGTAAAGTTTCTATTCTCTCCACAGCTCGTTTTATTAAACGTCACTATATTCAACCATGGCATCATTTGAAATCCAGAACTTCTTAAGAAGAACGCCACCATTTGATAAACTACCCTCAACTGAGTTGGAGATAATGATTTCCAGATTGGAAAAGGTAGTTTATAAGAAGAAGGATCTCATCTATCTACAGCATCAATCTCAAATTTTAGGCCTTGATTTGATTTTTGAAGGAGAATACGAAACTTTCTTTTATACAGAAGATGGTCTCAAGGTTTTTCAAAAAAAATTATCGCAGTTTTCAATTTATGGTGCTGACTCCATTGTTTTTAATGATGGAATATCCATTCTTAATGTTGAGGTCAAAAAGAAAACTGCTGTGTACAGGGTGCCGGCAGAATATTTTCTCAAGCTATATAAAACCTATGATGCGATTTATCAATTCATAGTTTCCGCCTTTGGTACGCTTATGCTTGACAAGCGATATGCCAATCTCGTCATCAGGAAAGAGCAGACACAAGATGCCGATACGTTTGAACGCCTGTTTTCCAGAAGGTTGAATACAGTTTCTACACGGCCAATCGTGACTTGCGCTCCTGATTTGCCAATTTATATGGCTGCCCAGTTGATGGAAGACCAAAAGACAAGTTGTTTGCTTATTGAGGAGCAGGACAAACTTATTGGTTATATCACAGATATTGTTTTGAGGAACGAGGTGATCGCTAAAAAGAGAGATGTAGATCGGCCAGTTTCGGAAATCATGGACTCTTCAGTATTCCGACTTACTCAAAATTCCTATATCCATGAAGCAATACTCCTAATGTTCAATCATGCAATCCGCTATATGATTGTAGTGCGTGAAGGTGATGATATTGGCCTTGTTTCAAGGAATGATCTGCTTATGGGGAATGGTCAATCCCCCTTCATTTTTATACAGTCATTTAGGATGTCCCATACCCCCGAGGAGTTGAAAACCAAATGGGTCAAACTTCCCGAGGTCATCTATCAAATGTCAGACCTTGGGGTTCGCACAGAAATCATCAATAGAGTCATATCCAGCATTATGGATAGTGTGCTTCAAAAAGTGATTATGTGGGTTTTAGACCAATTGCCTGAACCTCCGGTTGGCTTCGCAGTAATGGCGATTGGAAACTATGGGAGAGAAGAAGTAATGTTAAATGTAACTCAAAAATTTGTTGTCGTTTTTCAAGAAGATGCTGAGCTTTTCAAGCTAGAGGAACTAAGAAGTTACTTTACGCTTTTTGCACAAAGAATATCTGACAAGCTCACCGCGGTGGGTATTGAGGTGCCAAAAAATCGATTTTTGATTGATATTAAAGAACAGATAAAGTCTAGAAAGGAATGGACAAAACTATATTCTAATTGGGCCGGAGATCAGAAAGGAGCCGATATCTATCCCGGATTTTTCGATATTAGACACTTATACGGTGAGCAATCGTTGGTAGATTCTTTAGCGCGACATTTTCAAAAAGCAATCCAAAAGTCTAGTCCCAAATTCTTCTCTCGTCTTGCAGATTATACTTTGGCCTACGATCTTCCAATCACTTTTTTTAAGAATATTAAAACGACAACTAAAGGCGATCGCGAAGAATTTGATATTTACCAGGCTATTGGCGTTTTAGTTGATTTTACTAGATATTTTTCATTGAAAAATGGTATTAATGAAACCAATACCGGATTAAGGCTGAAGCAACTAAAGGATAATGGAGTGATAAAGGCTGAGGTTTATAATGATTTAATGCAGTCTTTTTACTACCTGATGGGGATGAGTTTAAAGTATCAGTCCAAGCAAATTCTTTTTGATAAAACCGCCCCGAATAATTTCATTGATTCTACCAACCTTACCACGATTGAGATTGTTACTTTAAAACAAATTTTTGGTTTAATTGACGAGTTTCGACGAGGGTTCAAGAACCTGCCTCTAAGGATGCTCGGGAAGTCTAGAGACATTGAATAACTAAATGATGGACTAATAACTAAGTGAGATTAATCCAACTCAACTACCAGTTTACCCTTAGCCTGATTACTCTCCATGTATTCGTGAGCTTCAACAATTTGTTCTAAAGTAAATGTCCGATCAATATTCAGATTGATCTTATCGTCCTGAACCGCATTGATAAAGTCTTGTAAGCTGTCTTTGTTAAGATTTTCCACATCTCCCATATAAACGGTAAGTCGACCGAGAGAGGGTATGTCTCCCATTGGAGTGAATTCCATAGTCCACTCACTACCCAATATCCCAGTCATACATACGATACCTTTTGGTTTGATGCATTTTAAAGAATCCTTTAAGGTCTTAGTCCCTATTAGCTCTAAGACTTTTTCTACACCTTTTGGAAATATGGCTTGAAGTTTTTTACGTATTTGCCCATCATCAATCAGAACATGATCAGCTCCATTTGCAAATAATGCTTCTTCTTTAGTGGAATTCCGGGTAGTTGATACAACAGTTAAGCCAATATTTTTGGCCAATTGACATGCCAGCATGCCTATGGAAGAGGTACCGCCCCTAATCAATAGTGTTTCGCCATTCTTAATCTCCAACCCCTGATTCAAAGACCCGGATACAGTTTGAAACATTTCCGGAATTGCCCCGAGTACCTTCCAGGGGAGATTACTTTCGAATGGGAAAATAATATTAAGAGGTACCAACGTAAATTCTGCATATCCGCCGTCAAAAGCCCGACCCATTTCTCCCATTATGGCCGCTACGTGTTGTCCCTTTTGATAAGTACCAGAAGGGTCTTCTTCTACCACGCCCACACATTCTATACCCTGTATCCTGG
>JAJCYL010000077.1 GCA_029262955.1 Cytophagales bacterium
GTCACAGTTTCCAAATAGCCCTCAGTAATTCTGTAGGAATTGCCAGTGACCAGTATTTCCGAGGAGGAGATTTGGATCCAACTGATCTTTTTAAAGGCGATATCAGATTGGGTTTTAATATTTATCGTGTATTGAATTACAAGAAACTGAAGAATGAATAATGCAAATTGTACGTAATACCCTATCATTCTTAGCAATTTGTCTAATTGGTCTTACTAGTTGTGAAAGAGCTAGTGAAGATGATATTAATCCGCAACTTGAGCCTACTTTAAGCAGTATTCAGACTAATATTTTTGATCTAAATTGTGCTCTTTCAGGATGTCATACGGGATCGAATCCTCCCCAGGGCATGAATCTGAGTGCTGGCCAGGCGTTTTCTAATATTGTAAATGTTACCAGTAAGGAAATCTCGACTCTCTCAAGAATTAATCCCGGTAACCCTGAGCAAAGTTATCTATACCTCAAAGTTCTTGGTGATCCTTCAATTATGTTTAGCAGGATGCCAATCGGTCGAACACCACTCAGCGTTGAAGAGATTGACGTGATCAGACGATGGATTGAAGCTGGGGCATTAGACAACTGAATCTTCTCTTTTGTACTACTTTCATTTCTCTGAGTACCTTAGCCGCATATTTTTTTCGAATGAATGATGTAAACGAATTTCGCAAATCAGCCCATCAGATTGTGGATTGGATGGCTGACTATCTTGATCAAATTGAAAAATATCCTGTGAAATCCCAGGTAAAACCTGGCGATATTTTGGCGCAACTTCCAAGCTCTGCGCCTAGTAATGGTGAAAAATTTGAAGATATTTTTAAAGACTTCGAAGAGATCATCATGCCAGGAATCACACATTGGCAAAGCCCCTCTTTTCATGCCTATTTCCCTGGCAACTCTAGTTTTCCATCACTACTTGGAGAAATGCTTACCTCTACTCTTGCGGCACAGTGCATGATTTGGGAGACGTCACCCTCCGCTGCCGAACTGGAAGAAAGAGTCCTTGACTGGCTAAGAGATGCCATGGGAATACCTGCATGTTTTAAAGGCGTAATACAGGATACAGCATCGACGGCCACACTTTCGGCTATTTTGACAGCCAGAGAAATGGCCAGTAATTATGAGATAAATAATTCAGGGTTTAGTACAAACGACTATCGCATCTATTGTTCGGAAGAGACTCATTCATCTGTTGAAAAAGCGGTAAAGATTGCTGGATTTGGAAGAGCAAACCTGGTGAAGGTTAAGGTTGATGATCAATTGAGAATGGACCCCAACTCCTTGTCAAAAGCAATTCAGGAGGATCTTGACGCGGGCAAAATTCCCGTCTGCGTAGTGGCTACAATAGGTACAACTGGTACCTGTGCCATTGACCCTTTAGATGAGATTGCAAAAATCACTTCTGCCAACAATGTATGGCTTCACGTGGATGCAGCATTCGCCGGCACTGCGCTACTCTTAGAAGAATATTCATGGATGATTGAAGGACTTGAAAAGGCCGATAGCTTTGTCTTTAATCCACATAAATGGATGTTAACTAATTTTGACTGTACCGCCTATTATGTCAAAGACGAGGAGGCACTGATCCGAACCTTCGAAGTATTACCTGAATATTTAAAAACTAAGACCAGGGGATTAGTCAATGATTATCGTGATTGGGGTATCCCCTTAGGTAGAAGATTTCGATCCCTAAAACTTTGGTTTGTAATTAGAAGCTTTGGTCTGGAAGGAATTAAAGACAAATTAAGAGGACATATTGAATTGGCTCGAAACTTCGAATCGAATATTAATGCATCCACAGATTTCGAAGTTTTAATACCTCGAACCCTAAACTTAGTTTGTTTCAGGTTTAATCCTGGAGGCATTCAAGAAAAGCAGCTCAATGAGTTAAATCATCAACTGATTGAACAACTTAACGCTTCGGGAGAAGTGTACCTTACCCATACCAAGATTAATGAGAAGTATGCACTTAGGCTGGTAATTGGACAAACGAATGTTGAATCAAAGCATATTGAAAAGGCCTTATTACTCATTCAAAAGACAGCCAAAAGTATTGGTTAGGTCAGAACCCGAGCGCTTTCATCTCCAATAAGTTGGATATTTCATAGGTCACCTCTTCCTGATGGCTAGTCATTTTAGGATTAAAGAAGACCTGATCCATTGGAACATTTTTAGCACCTCTAATATCACTTTCAAGGCTATCTCCTATCATGATTGAGGTTTCAGGTTGAGCATTGGTTTCACTCATGGCATGTAAGAAAATCTCCCTATCTGGTTTTCGATAATTTGTATGCCCGGAAATAATTACCTGGTCAAAGTACTTGTCTAGGCCTGAAGTTTTAAGTTTAATATCCTGAATATCTACGAATCCATTGGTGATGATATGTAATTCGTAGTTACCAGTAAGGTGCTCCAATAATTCAATGGCTCCAGGAAGTGTCATGCCCATTTTGGGGCATTCCGCTATATATTCTGTGCTAAACTCTTCAATGCTATCAAACTCTAATCTAAGACTATTGAAGACAATTCGAAATCGCTCTTTTCTAATGTGATCCTGATTTATTTTTCCAATGTGATATAAGTCCCATAGCCGCTCGTTTACTTCAGTGAATTTCCTTATGAATTCGTCAATAGTGAATAAACTGCTTTGAGAAAGTGCAAATTGATCATAAAGGAGTCGAAGGGTTGCTTCAGAATTACGTTCGTAGTCCCAAAGGGTGTGGTCTAAATCAAAAAATAGATGCTTGTAATTGCTCAATTTATTGCTGCCAGGAACGTGTTTCTATTTTCTTACTCGCTAACTCACGATTGGATAGCAATATATGGTATGTTTCCTGATCCTTGATGAGTACTGCGTCTTTATTCAGGTAGGCAAAGGTTTGAGTTACAATGTCAAATACTTCGTCTTTAAGGTAATAAAATATCCATTGATCCACCTTTCGGGAATTGACCAGGCCGGCATTCTTGAGATAATTCACGTGTCTGGAAGTCTTTGTTTGGGTGAAGCCCAGAATTTGTTCAAGATCCGATATACACAGTTCATTGTTTTTATAGAGTAGAAATAAGATTCGAATTCTGGCCTCATCTGAAAAAGATTTAAAGATCTGGGAACCAAAAGAAAGGCTAAAGTTTTTTAATCTCATAAGGACTATTTATTTGATTGATACAACACAAAAGTGTTTAATTGCATTAAGGGAGTACAGGATCGGACAATTGATTGGAAAATACAATTACTTTTGCATAATAATTTCCTACCTAATTTAGCTAACTTTTTAAATACCGATTTTGTTAACAATGTTAAAAGGACTTATTCTGACAATTACTTTCACTATTAGTGTTAGTCTCATTAATGAGGTATGGTCTCAGGATAAGGGTAGAGTAATGCAGCTCTCCGGTATTGTGCTTGGAGAAGACAGTATAAGTGGTGTGCCTGGTGTTCATATATATGTTCCAAAGGCCGGAAGGGGTACTACTTCTAATATTTATGGCTACTTCTCATTGCCAGTTTTGCAAGGTGATAGCCTGGTGGTTAGTGCTGTAAGTTATAGAAAACAGAATTTCGTTGTTCCCAGAAATAGGGACGCGGAAAGTTTCACCTTGGTCATAGAACTTGAGTCTGACACCACATATCTTCCGGCTATTGAGATTTTTCCATGGCCAACAGAAGACCTTTTCAAGGAGGCAATTCTTGCACTCGAATTGCCAGATCAAAGGAGATACAATACGATGGGTGAAAACCTAAGCCCAGAGATACTTGCACAGATGTACTGGAATTTACCCATGGATGGAAGTATGAATCACCGGTATTTTGTGGATCAACAATTTGCCGCGTCAGCAAATCGTTTTATGTACCCAACACTCTCTTTATTAAATCCTGCTGCCTGGGCTCAATTGATCAAATCAATCAAGAAAGGTGATTTTAAAAAGGATGAGTAGTAATTAAGCGGTTTTTTCGAAAATGCAGGCAACATTTGCGGCCAATGCCTTTTTTGCTCTAATCACTCCATCTTGAATTTCAATCAACCCCTGACTTTCTAGCTTAATAAGCTCATACTTTTCCTCAATCTGGAGTGAATGGATGTAAAAATGATCTTTTGACAAAGACTCAACAGATATTAGTTCATTGATTACGATGAAAAGAGCTGAAGAGTAAAATTTGTAATAGGCTTTATTCGTAATCATGGGTCTTGTGAATTTGTTCTACAAATAAATAACGCCTCATCAAGAATCAATTTGACCTAAGTCATGCTTTTCACATGACATAAATCATAAAGTCAATTATCAAGTGTAAGGGCTACTAATTCTCCAGGATGGCCTTTGTCGCCAACCGCCAGGACAATGAACTGCCTGCCATTTACAGAGTAAGTCATAGGTACTCCAGTTTGATTTGCCGGTAACTCGATTTCTGCTAGAATCTGACCGGTAGCCTTGTGATGGGCTCTAAAAATATTTCCACCACCACCTTCAGCAGCATATAAACCTCCACCCTCACCTGCAAATAATAAGGTCTTGGTCACCAGTAATCCTACACGGTCAGGATTTCCCGTTCTTGGTAAATCTAATCCCTTAAGCGCTGGATTATTTTTGGCCCAATCTGGTGTGTCAGAATTAGCCATCATCCACTCATGTTCCCCGGAGTTGAGATTAATAGCAGTGATTCTTCCCCAGGGTGGTTTGGCAAGTGGAAGGCCATAGGGGCCACCTAATCCCTCTGTATTTACCATTTGCGAGACGTAGTTCATGTCGGAAAGTTCCGGGTCATTAAACAGAACTATTGGCGATAGGATTGAAGTAGAAGAAACATATAGAAAACCAGTTTCGGGGTCAAAAACTCCACCTTGCCAGTTTCCTCCACCTACCAACGAGGGGTACATTAGAGTTCCCAAATGATCCGGTGGGTTTGAAACGGACAAAGGTGTAAATAATGGACCCATTTTATATTTACTAGCTAAAGCTATGGCCTGTCGCTTTATTTCAGGTGTAAAATCAATCAGGTCGGCTTCCGTTACACCTTGCCTGTCAAAGGGTGCCGGTTTAGTAGGAAAGGGCTGTGTGGGAGATGACTGCTCTCCGGGCACGTCGCTTACAGGTACCGATCGTTCCTCAATTGGCCAGACAGGTTCACCAGTCACTCTATCGAACACGAAAGTAAATGCCTGTTTAGTAACTTGAGCTACTGCTTTTATCTCTTTCCCATCCACCATAATATCAGCCAGAATTGGTGGTGCGGGGAGATCATAGTCCCATAAATCATGGTGTATAATTTGGTAGTGCCAAACTCTTTCACCGGTTTTTGCATTTAGACATACAAGACTTTGGGAAAACAGATTATCTCCAGGCCGATGTCCGCCATAGAAGTCACCTGAGGCTGCTTCAACTGGTAGATAGACATAACCCAAATCTTCATCCGCTGAAAATGGTGTCCATACTCCTGTATTGCCTGTATATTCCCAGCTATTGTTTTCCCAGGTTTCGTTGCCATATTCTCCCAACTGAGGAACTGTATGAAAAATCCATAACTGTTCCCCAGTTCGCACATCATATCCGGCTATATCTCCCCTCACCTGATTTTTTGATGGTGGCGCAAGCCCTGGAGGAAAGCATGAGCCCACTACAATAACATCATTTACTATTGTGGGAGGGGAGGTTGAACCTATTCTGGCAGTAAGCGGATCTACATAATCACCCAAACCAACCTTTAGATCTACTACTCCTTTTTCCCCAAATTGCCCTGCTGGCTCACCTGTCAGAGCATCCAGTGATACTAACTGATAACCAGGAGTAATATAAATTACCCTGTCTTGAGTACCATCTGGTGATTTCCAATAAGACACCCCACGACCAGAGTTTTGCCGGGGCACATATCCCGTCCTTTCACCTTCGTCAAATCTGAATGTCCATAATGTTTCTCCCGTCATTGCATTGATTGCAACAACTGTACGTCTTATGCCTGCTGTTGTGTAAAGAATTCCGTTCACCATGAGCGGTGTGGTCTTCATATAGAATTCAGGTCTTGGTCCAAAATTATCTGATTTCCATCGCCAGGCGATTTTGAGATTTTTTGCATTATCACCATTGATCTGGTCTAAAGGAGAATAATTAGTACTTGCTAAATCCCCTCTATGATGAAGCCACTCTCCTTCAACAGACTTGATTGGCTCCTCAATTCTTTTGGGCATTATAGGGACTAATGTTTCATCTCTCGGAATTTCTCCCAGGGAGATGGCATTCAAATCTTTCAAGTCATAGGAGAGACTTTTATTTCCCGGGACGAACTTGTTAAACCTCAACAAATAAGCCACCAATGCCGCGTATGTTTCATCGCTATAGGCCCCAGGATTATTTTGAGGCATGGTTGTTTTTGTGTAGGTAAACAAATCACCAACAGACTTACTTGTCCATTTAGAGAGAAATCCTGACCCAATTAAGGATGAGCCACCTTCAGTCCCACGCAGGTTAGCTCCGTGACAACTTGCACAGTCTCCTATGTATAAATCGACTACCTGTTCCGTTTGTTCTATGGAATAAAAACCGATAGGTGAATCTGAAGATTGAACAGAATCCTGAGTTTTTGGGTCGCATGAAATTACTGACAAAAAAACGATGGAGAATGAGACACCTCTGAATGATTGTATCATCAATCTATTTTAACAATTCTACCTTGATGAGATTGTCGGCTCCGAGAAACTCACTGTCTTTGGTTGTATGCCACTTTCGGAGTTTAGGAATCCGTATGCCTCCAAAAGATGATAAGCCTTCCATGGTTATGAATTCACCATTGCCATTTGCCTGGAAGAATTTGTAACCTTCCATGGCATAAGTTTCAGGGTTTATGTAGAAAAACCACTCATCTGTTCCCACGTCCTCCCCATAAGTGATTCCAAGTTCGAGGTATTCCTTGCCATCGAATTCAACAGTTTTAACCTCATCCCTAACAAATGTTCCTGGATCTTTGAGTTTCATGGGTAAGCCATAAAGATAAATGTAATAGTTTCTGGTTCTCAGAATTCGATCGTGAGATAATCGGTATTTGTCTGAGACCTCCTGACTAAAAGTTTCAGAGCCATTAACAGTTACTGCTCCTGTTTGATTTTTAATTTCTCTAACAATTACGTCGCTTCCTTCATGTTCTTCAGTGACCTTGCAGTAGCTTTCTCCATTTTTGAGAATCAACTCCGACTTCCGTGCAGGTCTATTTGGACGTGTCTGCTCCAACAGAAAACGAGCACTTAATTGAGGCCATTCATTATTCGGGTCATGGAATGAGATAGTCTTGTCTAATAATTCTGGACCTGTTAGTTGTGAATAAACAAGTTGAAAACTAAATATGAATGCAAGTGTTAGAGCGAATCGGTTCATGATTGAAAGTTTAATTGAAATTAAAACATTCTTTGAGCATTGTATGTGCCGAATAAATAATTCTTTGATTAATCAATTTTTCCTATTCGAAGATAGATTGGTGTTTTCACCGTTTTTATGGCAGGCTCTATCCAGTAACTCTGTATTCTTTCTTTTAAGCTGGGAAGCGGATCATGATCGAGTGCTTTCCGATAATTTTTCACTGCTGACCAGGTTCCGAGGTAGTTGACGACCTGATCAAGTGAGTACTGAATTTCCATTGTAAATTCTGGCGATTCAAATTCTTTAAACGGAAAGGGTATGGTGCGGTACTCCTTGTCAGTATAAACACGTTCAGGAGGCCAATAAGGGCCAACTATTCCGTCGTAGAATTCCAGAATTAGCTGGTCCAGGGAAGCCTCGTTAAACTTAAATAGGCCATAATTCCAGGTCGCAAATACAGCCTCATCCTTCGCCACTCGCCGAACCTCTGTGTAAAACTCGTCAAAGTTGAACCAATGCAGAGCCTGGGCTACAGTGATTAAATCAACAGAACGGGCATCGAGACCAGAAGCCTCAGCGGTCGCAACTGCATAGGAGACCTTTGCATGAGGAGTTGCACTAGCCACCTGGGCTAGACTGGCGTCTGTAGCAGTAACCTGTTCAAAATAGGTAGCCAGTTTTAAAGCCGCCTGTCCATTTCCAGTGGCGCAATCCCACGCATGATTTTTGTTAGGCACATGACTCAGAATAAACTCATAGAGACAATCTGGATAGGTGGGACGGAACTTTGCGTAGTCTTGAGCGATAGAGGAAAAGTGGTCTTTGAATGACATACCCTGAAATTTTCTAAATTACACTAAAGTAAAGTCAATGAAGGTCTCGGGGCAAATAGAATTGTTAATCAAACAGAGAGAGAAGGTTGATCAGAAAGATTTTGACCTGGAGGCATGGAAAAGTACGGCTACTGCATTGATCTCAAAAATCTTTGGCAAGAGAGATCCTCGAGTGCAGACCATCCTGAACCTCAAAATTGACTATGGTAGTTGGGCATTAAGGGATGCATCATCAACTTATGATCCTGTGGCCACCTGTAAAAACATTGCTCGCGATGTGATGGACATGTCCATTGATGAGCTGAAGGCTGAGGAAAGAGATGATCAGTCAGATGCCTTTACGATATTGAATAATCATCTGACGGGGACCCAGATGAGAGATATCCAAGCCATTTTATCAATTAAGAATAAAAAAATATTGAAAACAGATTTAGCCGCGAAACTCCAAAGTTTGAAAGCACCTCTATTGGCTAAAATCTTAGGGGATCTCCTGGAAGCTGATAAGAAATAACAGGCTAATTGACTCTCTCTATCGCTAATTTATATGCGGCATTATAGTACTTGCCCAATGTCTCCCAATCAAACTGAACTGAAGAGGCCTCAGTTCTATTTCTTAAATCAATTCGTTCCCTTCTATTCAGTTTAATATAGTCATACAGATTGTTGGCTAATTGGCTCGCTGATTCATCAAAACCCTTTTGATACCTATTGATTACATAACAACCGTATTTATCATGATCTTTCATTGTTTTCATAACATAATCACCAAATCCTGCTAAGTCGCTTGTTACTGTTGGCACCCCACTTGCTATGCATTCCAGAGGGGTATATCCCCAAGGTTCATAATAGCTTGGGAAAACGCCCAAATGGCAACCTCGTACAAATTGACTATACTCAATTCCCCAAAGTGGATTGGTAGCATTGATAAAATCTGGATGATAAACGATTTTAACTCTATCGTCTGGTTTGTTAACCATCCCTGAGGCCCTTAAAAAGCCTAGTATCTCGTCCTTTCCATCGTCATACAAATCATGAGTGATCACGGAGGGTAAACGATTGGATTTCCAGGATTGTAAGGTTCTTCGGTAACGAAGACGCCAATAATCATCTACAAAAGGGCCCATATCAGGTAGCCGATGATCAGTGCCAGCAACAGCAGCATTATAGAATAATTTATCAGCTACTTGTGTCTTAATGGCGTCGATAGTATGTTTCAATTCATCCAAAATTGCTTTCGATTGAAGCACGTGAGCGTTGATGGAGGAAAATGGTTTTTTAGTCACAAAGAACATTACAATTGTAACGTCTGATCTTTCCTTTTTTAATCGATGATTAAGTTTAGCAAGTGCTTCTAGTGTTAAATCATAGCCTTTATTAAGGTACTCATACCTTCCCGAAGTAAAAAAGTAAAGCGTTTTATCCAGGTTGAAGCTATAGCTATGAAAAAAGTGCGTCATCGTAAAGTCATGAATCGCTCTTTTGTTTTCGAGGTGTAAATTTTGAAACTCATGAAGTGCTTCAAATCGTTGATTATTGATGCCATTGGGAAGAATGACATCAGGTTCTCTTCCCAATAGATAGCGGCACTCATGTGCGGTGACTTCCGATACGGTTGTAAAGACATGAGAACTATGAGCCGCGGATCTTTCCAGATTAGCGGTTGGTTCTATATTAAAATGTTTGGCCTCTTTTGCCCAGTCAAAATAGGGCAAGTGATCATAAAAACCAGGATCATTCATGGCCAGGTAACGACCAAGAATGGTGGCGTGAGTGGTAAAGATCGAAGTCAGTTTGAGATTCTGTTTCCTAAGTGCTGGTAAACATGATGCTGCCATCCATTCATGGAAGTGAGCTATAATGTTTCGTTCACTTCCGAATTTCTCGGAGAGAATGGTCAAATAAATACGAACCATTTCCCCCAACATTACTACACCATTAATAAGGAAGTCGTTGTCTGGTGTACTAATGCCATGATCATTCCAAAGCGCGTATTTTATATCACCCAGTTTGTCATTTACTGTTTGCAAGTCAAATAATATCACTTTGGGGCGACCGGTAACCAGCCATCTGCCATAAAGTACACCCAATCCGGTCTCTCGCATTTTCACTACCGCCTGGTAATAGGGGTCATCTGTTGCGTCTTCAATCGGATCAAATTCAATGGAAGCTTTGTCAGCCATATATGGGCCCATCAAACAGTAATTGTCCCCCCACATATTAACAGTATAGGGTGACTTAGATCTGATTACTGTATAAATGCCCCCTACCTGGTTTACAGTTTCCCATGCCACTTCGATCAGTAAGGAGCCATCAATGTCCTTTTTACTGAGTTTTTTAATATCTGCCGTTAATTTCGATTTCTCTGCCATTCTGTTAGTGATTGGATAATTGGGCAGATAAGATAGAAATATTTTCTTAGCTGAATTATAAAAAGGGTGATTTACTGTATGTTATTTATTAATCAAGGAGATATTTACCCTCGTAATCAGCAAAATATATATTAAGCTCATTGATAATTTCAGGGCTGGACAAATCAAAAAGGTATTCTAAATCATTGTTGTAATAAAATTTTTTTCTCCGGTTTGATCTTGATTTATATCCGGATAAGTAGGCTTCAGTAGTAGTCAATACTTCGTCATTCCAGAAATTATTTGAAATGAGGATGGCATTGTTATAATGGAGTTCAACCAGGGAATACTCGAACCGGTTCATTATGTCATCAAGACAGGCAATACTGTAACCAAAGAAGTGTCCACCACTCCAATCAAATTTTTCATTTGGTAGCACTTTAAATTTGACCGGAGGAGGGAGGGCTTCGTTAATTTCGGTTATGATCATAATTGGCTGAAATGATTGAAGAACTGCTTCTAAAATGAAATAGTCGTAACTGTCAATGTCCAAATCCATCAGTAAGAAATCTTTTGGCGTATTTCCTGATTTTAAAATTTGAACGATGTTATTTGGCAGAACCTTTTGGTTAAAACATTCAACATCGGGAAACATTGAATAGTTTGAGAGTAGACGTTGGTGTTTGTCAACATTTCCCTCTATTGTAATCCCGACATTACCTCTCTTAAATAGATGATAGGTGTTTGACATCTTTACTCCATCACTCGCGCCTATATCAACGATAAAGTTGTTCGGAGCCGAAATCTGTTTGAGGTATTTATCAATTATTTGATCTTCTTTCAGGTGCGAGTATGATCGAGTAAAGAAGCCCACTATTTAGAGATGATTTCGCCCACTCGCAGGGCATTGGCGGCAATGGTCAAGCTGGGATTAACCGCCGATGATGTCGGCATGAAACTGCCATCAATTACCCAGAGGTTTTCAATGCCTCTGAATTTACAGTCACGATCCAATGCAGATTGGGAAGGGTCAATACCCATTCGGACTGTCCCTACCGCGTGTGAAAATGTTCGAATATGATGTACGTAGTGAGTTATGGCTCCTGTACCAGCAATAATCTTTTTGGCAGGTTTTATCAACACTTTTAGCGCTTCTAAATCTCTCGGAGAATATTGATGGTTAATCACTGGTTGAGGTAGACCGAATTTATCGAGAACGTTTCTGTCCAATTCAATACGATTTTCAAATTGCGGTTGATCTTCAGCGATTGCTAAGAGACCGGTCAATAGCGTAACTGCTTTTCCCAGAATTTTCCCAAAAACACCTGGCACCTCGTTTTCAACTATTGCTGGATTTGGGGTAGGGATTTGTTGAAGGCTGCCAATTTTAGACAAACCAGTTTTGAGGGTTGGATGCCCGAAGTAATAATCAAGGATAGCCACCTGTTTATGGAAACGTTGTTCTTTATCGGCCTTACCCGGATAAATTCCAAAAATGATGGCATTGAGGTGCCTCATTAAGTGCCGCCCAATCACCTGACCACCGGAATTGATTTTATCAAGGTTATTCGCTAGCAGGAGCGATGGAGATCCAATGGCACCGGCTGATAGAATAATCTTATCCGCCGTGAATTCACAAGACTCTTCTTTTTCCTTATCAAAACATTTAATGCTGGTGATTCTGTTGTTGGAATGTAAGAGTTCAACAACAATAGTATTAGGCCTTAGCTCCATACCCTTACTTATCAAATCGGGGATTATCAAAGTGGCCAAATCATTTTTAGCATGCACAGCACAGGCGAAAGTATCACAGGTTGTACATTCCTGGCAGACTGAGCGACTCGAATCATGATAATTGATTGCTAATGGAAGATGAAAAGGCTTAAGCCCAAGTTTTTCAGCGGAAGCCTTCACTTTTTTAGAAACTGCGGCCAGCTCTCCCTTTTTTTGTGGAAATTCACTGTTCCTATGGGGTTCCGTAGGGTCCACTCCCGATTCTCCGGAAATGTTCAGAAGTTTTTCTGCTTCATCATAGTATACTTCCAGATCATTGTAACTAATGGGCCATTCTGCACCTGAATTTCCAATAATATCTGCCGGTGGATCAAAGTCTTTTTCACGAAATCTAAACGAAACACCACCATAATACACGGATGGCCCACCAACGCAGGAGTATTGGCCCATAAACGGTTTATTTCCACCAGAATCAACCCGTAATGGGCTGTTCTTATCATATTGTGGGGTAAGCTCTAGTGTTTGACTTGCTTCCCAGTTCTCGGGGCCTCTCTTCACCCAATCACCACGCTCAAGCATTAATACCTTCTTACCGGCGTTAACGAGTTTATAGGCGGTCATTGATCCGCCGAATCCACTTCCAATGATAATAGCGTCGTATTTTTCAGTCACTGGTAATTGGGGTTTCTTCAGCTAAATTCATGTATTTTTTTGTAATGCGATAGCCTGCGATACTTAAGGTAAGATAAGTGAGTAATTGCCCCCATGCCATGCCATATTCCCTAAAAATGATAATTAGAATTAAGGCTGAAATTAATCCTACGAGGCCTGCAATTACATCCAGCCATAATGATTCAGTGTTCTTCGCGTACATTGCAATTACTGAAAATTGAAAATTTGAAATCGTGTAAAGCGCAAACGATGTGTAGAGAATGCATAGAATGTACCAACTGTCCGCATACTTTTCTCCACCCATTAACCCCATTATCCAGGGGCTAAGGAAAGCAAGAATGATTGGAATGGGTATTGTGTACAAGAAATAAGTTTTGGCGTATTTACTCCGTTCTGCCGGATCAGTGGATTTCGAGAATTTTACGGTAAGAGGAAGGCCAAATGCCTTGATAACATGTTTCAGCCAATTGGAGCCCTTCCGGGCCAATTCATAATTAGCCAGTTGTTCTATTGGCAGTATAACTGCAATCATCAATTGATCGAATTGTTTCATACCAAGTCGAAAAAACTGCCGCACGTAAAATGCAATGTAAGATCTTAGTAGTTCAAGCCCTTTGACGAAAACCGCAGGTTTGAAGGTGAACAATACCAGAGTATCTTTTAGTAAAAGTGATATGATCAAAAGGTTCAATCCTTTGCCAACCATGATTCCCACAAAGTAAAAATTGATACCAAAGAACAGGTAAAATATCACTGCGGCTACCTGCTCTAAAAAAACACCAAATGAATCAAAAAAAGAGTCAGTACCGAATCTCTCCAATGAAAGAAAAAGGGGTGATAGAATGTAAAGCAGGTTTTGAATAAGTAGATGCATTCCTGCATAAGGCAAAATAAATCCAATTTCTAGTTCGGGGAAGTTGGCTTGCAATTCATCACTAAATAAATATCCTGCCCCAACATATAGGAGTGTAAGTACAAGAGCCAGGAAAGACCGAACCAACGTCCCTGGTGCGATGAATTCGTCTACGGCTTTTTGATTTTGACCATCTTGTAATAACGGTGGAGCATTTCTCAATACGCAGTAATAGAGACCAAGGTCCGTGAAGACTTTGGAGAAGCTCACCGACATGGTGTGGACTGCGATTAATCCGAAGATCACCTTTGGCAACTCATAAGCAAAATATACGGTGAATAGCAACGAGAAAATCGCTACCACCCCTCTGCCCATAAGAATTCTGATTGCTTTTAGGAGGAGATCGTTCATTTCAGCCGCAAATGTAAGCTATATAGTAGTTGCTGACTGACTACCTGGTGACCTGATGCTTTTGACCACTGAGTGGCAAATATATGAACCTTATCATGTGAAAAACGCAAGTTGCAGTTTGCCAGATGGCCATGGCATGTAGACTAAATACAGGCTGATTGATTACAAGACCAATTAGCAATACGACCAAGAACGGATTTCTTCTTGCAATATAAATCCTGGCATGCCAGTCGATTGGTGCAAAGTCATGCAATTGAGCACCAAATAGCTTCTTGAATAGTCCTGTAACGATCTTGTCAATGGTAAAAAGGCCAACCAAAGACCATGCAGCAATGGTATTAATGTAACTAAAATTCAACAGGTCTTCAGAAAAATACCAGCCTATTCCGGCATACCATAGCCATAGATAAATGGTATCTGAAGCGTTATCCAGCCAGTGTCCAGTCTCACTGGTTCTTAGGGTGAGCCTGGCTAGCTTGCCATCGAGGGTGTCTAAGAAACTCATTACGGTTCCCATAAACCAAGCGGGCCAAAACCAACCCATGAAAAAGAAGGGAATCGCTCCGAATGAGAGGATCATACTTACATAAGTGATTTGGTTTGGAGTAATATTGGTAGGACTCAACCAATGAACCATCAATCGGGTTGGTAACGGCCAGGCATATTTGGTAATGAAATCTGTCGCCCCCTTATATATAGCTGTGAAAGCTATTTTACTCGCTTTTTCTATTTCCGACTCAGAGTCAATTTTGAAAAGAAATGGTTCTTGGCGTCTTCGCATGCTTCCAATGTAGGAATCCATTTCTGAGGTCTTAATTACTTCTCTTGGTAAGTCAGAGATTAATTCCTGTATGGAATGACTTGTAGTTGAGGACAGTTGATCGTTTTTTATGCTGAAAGCAAAAGGTGAGTTTTCACCCGAGGATACTTGAACTGGCTTATCAGCGGTAACTTTTTCCTTAAGCGCTATAATAATTCGGCTGTCTAAGATTGCATTTCCCTGTAGCACAATAAAAGGATTCGAATCTTCTTCAAGAATTTTAGAGAGTGTAGTTACCTCATCCCCTTCTATTTGAACCGACCTAACCCCGATTTTATGCCATTTTTGAAAATCACTCCTCAATACGTCCGTTATTACTTTTTCTTTGTCAAAGACGATTATGCACTCTTCAATCTCTGCAACGGAAAGCTGACGAACCAATTTTTCCAACAAGGTCATGCCCCACAATTTTTGAAGTGCATAGGGGTAATGTGCGAAAATTATTGCCTTGGTTTTGGGATTGGTCATTCTCGATGTTCGGGATGCAAAAGTAATAATCTATAGTTAAGGCTGGCATTTATGGGCATACTCAAAACATTGACATCCTTAATTACTAATTTCGCACCCTATTCAATTGCACGCTGATATGTGTGGTATAGCCGGAGTTATAAATCTCAAAAACCAGTCAAGAGTACCAGATTCCGTAATCCGGGATATGACTGATGTCCTGGCCCATCGTGGCCCGGATGGGAAAGGCTATTTTGTTAATGAAAATATCGCTTTTGGCCATCGCCGGCTAAGTATTATTGACCTGTCTGAGGCTGGAAGGCAACCCATGACTGATTCGGAGGGTAAATGGATACTCACCTTCAACGGAGAGATCTATAACTTCGAAGAGATTAAAAATAGCCTGTGTGGGGGCTTTCAGTATCGTTCACATGCAGATACAGAGGTAATTCTTCATGCATTTCAGGAAAAAGGAATAGATGCACTGGATGATTTCAACGGCATGTTTGCCTTCGGACTGTATGATAGCCAAAACCAGAAAACGTACATCGTTCGAGACAGGATTGGAATTAAACCACT
>JAJCYL010000078.1 GCA_029262955.1 Cytophagales bacterium
AATACCTCCCTGAGGTAACTCCTTTCAAATCCTGGGTTGAAGCCCCATTATTCCAACTATAGGTATATGGGCCGTTTCCACCTTCTACATCAATATCGATTTCTCCCTGGTTGTAGCCATAACAAAGAATATCTTTAACAGAAACCACCTGTGCCTTTAAGGCCATCGGATGTTTTATTTCGACGGTTACAGTATCGCTACAACTGAAATTGTCATAAACCGCGACCTTGTATTTCCCGGCCTTCAAACTGGCAACATCCTGCGCAGTCTCGCCATGTGACCAAAAATATTCATAGGGTGGATATCCACCTTCAGCTGAAATATTAATGGCACCTTTGTTGTCATCAAAACAAGTATTATGGGTTACATCTTCAACTGTAACAATAATTTTGGGTGACTGAGTGATTATAATATTGACTCCTTTTTTTTTGGCAGGTTCATCTTGCGCCAAGGCAGATGTGTTTAATCCAAATAAGAAAACAATTAATGGAATAATTAGGTGATAAATTGGTCGCATTACGGGGTGATTAGGTTTTGGTAACAGGTTATACTGGTTGATCCTGGCTCTTAATCGCAAGCAATCGGATGTTTTGGCTAACAACGATTATTAAATTCCCTACACCTCGGCCAAAAAAACTACGATTGTAAGCAGAAGGTTCAGGAATCCAAATCGTCGGAGACTCGCGGTTTATATATGCGAGGGTTTAATTCCAAGAAGAGGTTCAAGATGGTATCCATAGCTAATTTTTTTAAAATATTAAGAATAACGGACATTAAGCTTAGTCAATTATTCTTGAAATTCCGCATTTGCCTGAAAGTGTTTTCGGACAAAACCGCCAATAATTATAACAAATCCTTGTATCGTTAAATGTGCGCCTTACAATTCACGATTAATTGATTAATTCATAACCTTCGACACTTCTAATCAGATATTCACCATAATTTGCAGCAATGTCTGAATACGATTTGAAAGTTAGTCCCGAGATAGGTTTTGGTGAGCAAGAGCTTGAAGACTATCTAAAGAAGAAAAAATTGCTTCATGACGGACAATACTTCCAAATCATAAGACGGTCAATAGACGCCAGGCAGCAGAATGTTAAGGTCAACATGCGAGTGGCTATCCTTGATGCGCCACCTGAAGTGGAATATGTGGAGTACTTCCGCAAGGATCACAAAGTAGGTGATGCTGCGCCTGTTATTATCGTTGGTGCAGGTCCCGCAGGGTTATTTGCTGCACTCAATGCGATCGAAGGTGGTTTGAAACCCATCATCTTCGAACGGGGCAAAGACGTAAGAAGCCGAAGGAGAGACATTGCCGCCATCAACAAAGAACACATCGTAAACCCGGAGAGCAACTACTGCTTCGGGGAAGGTGGCGCAGGGACCTATTCCGATGGTAAGCTTTACACCCGCTCCAAGAAGCGGGGTAGTGTAAGGCGAGTGTTTGAGATCCTGGTGGCCCATGGGGCAACTGAAGAGATCTTTTTCGAATCACATCCCCATATTGGGACCAACAAATTGCCCCAAATAGTAACGGCCATGAGGGAGACCATTGAGCAGGCCGGCGGTGAAATTCATTTTGACAGCAAGGTAACTGACTTCTTAGTCTCCAAGGGAGAGATGGAAGGGGTACAACTGTCAGATGGCTCAGTTCACAAAGGGCTGGCAGTGGTGTTGGCTACCGGCCATTCGGCAAGGGATATTTTCAGGCTTTGCCAGGAAAAGAAAATCAAGATTGAAGCCAAGCCTTTTGCACTTGGGGTGAGGATTGAGCATCCCCAGCAATTGATTGACTCCATTCAGTACCATTGCGATGCCCGAGGCGAATTTCTCCCTGCCTCTTCCTATTCATTGGCAGCACGAACCGACATCAAAAGAGTGGAGAGGGGTGTCTTTTCTTTTTGTATGTGTCCCGGAGGTTTTATCGTTCCCGCTGCGACCTCACCCGGTGAGGTGGTGGTTAATGGCATGAGCCCCTCCAGAAGAGATAGCAAATTTGCCAATTCCGGCATTGTGGTGGCGGTAGAGATTGCCGACCTCCCTGACTTCCATCAGTATGGAGAGCTGGCTGCCATGGAGTTTCAGGCCAGTGTGGAGAAAGCCGCCTGGACAGCCGGAGGACAAACCCAAACAGCTCCTGCCCAACGCATGACAGACTTCGTGAAGAAAAGAGTCTCCTCCAGTTTACCGGAAACTTCCTACCAGCCCGGACTGGCTTCGGTTGATATGGGAGAAGTTTTACCCAATTTCATTGCCTCACGAATGCGCCATGGACTGAAAGTTTTTGGCAAAAAGATGCATGGCTACTACACCAATGAAGCCCAGATAGTGGGCGTTGAAAGTCGTACCTCTTCCCCAGTGCGCATTCCCCGTGACAAAGAGACTTGTGAGCATGTTGAAGTAAAACGCTTATTCCCCTGCGCTGAAGGTGCCGGCTATGCTGGAGGTATTGTATCTGCTGCTATGGATGGGGAGCGGTGTATGGGGGAAGTGTTGAGGATTTACGGGGGAAGGATATAACGAACGACGACCTGTGTAAAATGCGGCCGCTTGTTTTTTCTTAATACCACAAAAGCTAGCGAAACTGCTGAATATGTGCAACGGTTAGAGTTAAGAGCTGCGTTTCACAAGATTAATTTTGAAATGCTGTCCTTTCGGAGACTGTAAAATTCCAATGAAGCAGGTGAGCGGAATATTATCTGGAGAAGTGCGAGAAAGAAAGTAAGCGGCTGAATTTTAAACCATGTTAGGAAATGTTCTTTTTCTCAATTTCAAGCAATTCTCGATATTTTGTTAAATGGTCATAAGCACTCTGCAGTTCTGTTGGGCTTCCCATGTATTCTAATCCAGCAACTCCAGTTTCCAATTTATCATTAAGTTCTCCCACTATATCATTAGCGACATCCAAAAGCTGTTGAATCTCTTTAAAAGAAAGTGGGGATTCTCTAATGATGTCCAGATAATCATCGTCCAGGTGAGCAAATAGTTTGTTCCTCAATGACTCAATCTTCCCAACAACTTTGCTATCTAAACTTTGTAAATCTCCCTTCCATCTCTCAATGTCATCGGCACTAATTGAGGTATTATTACGATCTAAGTTTTTTATGAAAGAATAAATGTTTTGTTTTTGTGTGCCTGGTTTCTCCTGAAATAACTTTGCTAGTTCAACTACACATGTTGTAAAATAAATCAATCCCGAAAACCGAAGGAATTCATTCTGTTTTGTCAGATCGTAATGTCCCGAGGATGTAAGATCTCGCGAAATATAAAAACATCTATTCGCGATAGATAGGATGCGGTTGATTCTATATATTCTGTCATTCATAGATTGTAAGGAGGAAGTATATTTCCTAACAATATAGTATCCGGAACAAAAGTTCCGGATACATCTTTTATATAATCATCTATTTAAATATAGCTAATTTTCTCAAATAACGCTTTTAAGACAATACAGTATGGGTTTAAATATTTGTCATTTGTAAATGCTTTTCACCTACTAATCCAGCCTGTCGGTTACATCCAACTAAGCTTATTTCCGAACTCAGCTGTTATCGGGTTCAAACTCAGCTGACATTGGAGGTAAACTCAACTGAGTTTGGGTCAATGTCAACTGAGATTAAGAAACGTTACAACGAAGCTCATTTTGGCCGGGCACAAGTCACAGACTTGCGCCACCTGCCGTCAATCGAAGGTGGCGCAAGTTTTTAACTTGTGCCTCGTAAACCACCAGTCGTTAACAGGAGGTAGCCTTGTGCTTCGTCAAGTCATTCCAGCACCTCACTAATTTGAATAACTGGCTGCGTATTGGTGTAGTTCGGAATGTCATTAACGATTTTTTCCGCAACTGGTCCGAAAGAATTTTGATAGGCTGAAAGCTTGTTGAAATATAAATAGCCAATGGCCAAATATGGAATTGGTTCATCGGGTGTCCTGCCTCCTATTCCCTTATCAATGGCCAACATCTTTAATGAGTCACCTAATAAACTTGCAACCATGGGCATGTGCTTCTTGGAATAATAGTCCATGTCGAATGTTTTCCCCTCACCATTCGGATATAGAATCGTCACAACGATCATACCCTTTTTGCTTTTGGAAGTATCTATTGATGTAGGCTGCTGGCAACTGGTCAGGAATGTGATGGTTCCCAGGATTAAGAGGAAGATTTTGGTTTTCATTTTGTTGAGAATTAATGATTTGTAAAAACATTGTTCTGCTGGCCTTGTCCGTTGTAATGCAGACAACACCCTCGTTTCCAACAAAAATGCCATTCAAGCTATCGGTTATGGTATGGGTAATGTCCCAAAATAGAGTTGGAAATATTACCCTGAGAGAAAGTAAAAATGCTTGATTGCTGAGGTACCCAACCATTTTTCACCAGCAATTAGTGTAGTGCTGCACCTTTGGAGGTTAGGGGAGCGTCTGGGTTGCGGGGCACAAGTCACAGACTTGCGCACCTGCTGTTTATTATATCTCTCCCATCCCAGCACCACTAGTCGTTAAAATGAGGAGGCGCAAGTTTGTAACTTGTGCCCCGTAAAGATCTATTTAATCCAAATTGACTACCAGTTTCCCTCTTACATGTCCCTCTTCTGAATAGGCAATAGCTTCAGGCACTTCACTTAATTGATAGCGTCGATCAATAACCGCTATCATCTTTCCCTCTTGCATGAGATCACCCAGATACTCCATGTCTTCTTGCTTCATTTCGGCAACAAAGAAGAGCAACTTTTCATCCACGAAAGGAGCCATCATCATCGCTTTTATGGGATTCATTAGCGGTCCCAGCCAATTGCCTTTTTCTCCACCAACTATTACCATAGTGCCTCCTGGTTTTAGTACATCCCGGTTTTTAGATATGGAATGATTCCCAACCATGTCAACAATTAGATCGTATTGATTTCCACTTTTAGTGTAGTCTTCCTTCTTATAGTCAAACATATGATCTGCACCAATAGATCGCACCATCTCTTGATTGCGGGTACTGCATACCCCCGTCACTTCAGCTCCAAATGATTTGGCAATTTGAACAGCAAAGGTTCCAACCCCACCGGAGGCACCATTTATCAAGACTTTTTGCCCGGATTTTATTTTTCCATGATCGCGAAGTGCCTGAAGTGCCGTTATCGCCGCGATGGGTACTGCAGCTGCTTGCTCGAAAGTCATATTGGATGGTTTTAGTGCAATACCTCGCTCTTCTGATACAATAACATATTCACCGAAAGCTCCCCCTGCACCACCAAACACTTCATCTCCAACTTTGAAACGTTTGACGTCCTTACCAACCTCCACAATTGTTCCCGCAAAATCTACCCCCATGCTGGTATCGTCGGGTGCGCCTATACCAGAGCCCAAACGCATGATGTAGGGCGCTCCCCGCATATAATGCCAGTCAAGAGGGTTGACAGAGGCGGCATGGACTTTTACCAAAACCTGACGGTCTTTCGGCTTAGGCTTTTCAATATCTTTAAGTTGAA
>JAJCYL010000079.1 GCA_029262955.1 Cytophagales bacterium
CCTACAAAAATGCCAGTGGGCTCCATAATTACATCGTAGTCGAAGTTATCAGGTATGGCACCGCCAGAAGTCAACGATGTTAATCTCGCATTTTTACGAGCTCGCAATTTCTTATTCACCACATCGTGATGGATGTAAGCACTTCGCCTCCCTCTGCGTGTGGTATAACCTTCCGACAACATCACCAGGATGTCATCAAACTCTTTTCTTTCAAGGTTGCGAAACGAATACGACTTTTTCACCAGAGCAAAGAGGGTATCCTCATCATAATCGTCTCCAGCCAATTCAGCTACTAATTGCTGAGCCAGGATGTCAATTGGTTTTTCGGGAATGATCAACTCATCCAACTCACCCCGTTTAATGGCATGGATTACGGCAACACATTCAGCCAGTTCATCCATACTCAATGGAAAAGCAATGCCCTTTGGTGTTCCACCGATGTGGTGACCTGAGCGACCAATGCGCTGAAGGAAACTTGCAATAGATCTAGGCGATCCAATTTGACAGACCAGGTCAATGCCCCCAATATCAATCCCCAATTCCAACGAGGCTGTTGCTACCAGTGCTTTCAGTTGTCCCTCCTTAAGCCTCATTTCAGCATCCAATCGATGATCTTTGGACATACTACCATGATGGGCTGTTATGAATTCTTTACCCAATCTATTCCCCAGGTTGTGGGCCATTCGTTCTGCAAGTCGCCGGGTATGAACGAATATTAGGGTGGTTTTATGTGAATGAATTAAGACCTCCAACCGATCATAAACTTCTTCCCAAACTTCGTTAGCCATCACTGGCGAAAGTGGAGATCGTGGTACGTCAATGGCCAGGTCGAGTTTTCGCTTATGGCCCACATTGATGATCTCACAATTGGGATTTTTAACGTCCGGACTACCTGTGAGAAAGCAGGCCACCTTTTCTATGGGCTTTTGGGTGGCGGAAAGGCCAATTCTTCTTAATGGATGTTGGATGAGGTGCGCCAATCTTTCAATAGAAAGAGATAGATGTGAACCACGCTTATCACCAACCAACGCATGAATCTCATCGACGATGATAGTTTCCACAGAAGACAACATCTTGCGACCACTTACACTCGTCAGCAGTATATACAGTGACTCAGGTGTACTTACCAGGATGTGCGGATGCTTCTTAAACATGGCAGTCCGTTGATAGGGAGTGGTATCACCGGTTCTTAAACCTACATTGAGATGGACTTCCGGTTGACCGTTTTCTTCAAGCTTTTCACTTAAACCTCTTATTGGATAACGAAGGTTTTTCTCAATGTCGTTGCTCAAGGCTTTAAGTGGAGATACATAAACCACATAAGTCTTTTCTTCCAATGTTCCATTCAGGCCTTTTTGAATGAGGTCATCTATTATAGAGAAGAAGGCGGAAAGGGTTTTACCCGATCCCGTAGGCGCACTGATCAATACATTCTTATTGTCTTTGATTTGAGGCCATGCCAATTTTTGAGCTTCTGTCGGCTCTCCAATGGCTTTTTGGAACCAATTCCAGACAATAGGATGAAAGTTTTTCAACAGATTTTAAATCTTGATTTAAAGATATCGGTTTAACGTTTGAACCACAACGGTTGTTAAGCCTGGGTTTAAACACCCCTCTGAATCTCCCCTCCCGCTTTCCATAGCCATGCGGCGGACAGGCAAGTGGAGAGTAGATCTCGATTAATTGCTATTACTTTTAGATTTTCGCGATCTACTCCCCCTTTGAAGGTCCATTGAAGGGGGTTAGGGGGATGTTTGCGGAATATAACCACTAATACTTCATAATTTGATTCTCACCACACGATCTTTTAGATTAAGGTCCCAAATCTCACTCAATGAAAAGTATCCACAAGCTTTTACAGGTTACCTACTGGTTTCTTGTCCTTACTATACTATCCTGCCAACCAAAAACCGATCCTTTCTCCAACCCTAATTGGGATCAATACCTGGGAAGCCTGGGCTCCAATCAATACAAAAGCTTTGATCAAATTAATGTGAACAACGTCAGTCAGTTAGTTCCATTGTGGAAGTATCACGCAGGCGATCGGGATCCAAATGACCGTTCACAAATTCAGTGTAATCCGTTGGTTATTGACGGCGTACTCTATGGTACCTCTCCACAATTGAAACTGATAGCCTTGGATGCTGCAACCGGTGAAGAAATGTGGAAATTTGACCCGTTCGAAGACAAATATGACCTTTTTGGCATGGGTGTCAATAGAGGGTTGAACTACTGGGCAGAAGGAAAATGGATATTATACACTGCTGGTTCTAACCTATATGCGGTTAATGCCCTTAATGGCGAACTAATACCCACTTTTGGTAACAACGGTCAGGTTGATCTGAAAAAGGGATTGGGTAGGGTAATGGACAGCGTATTCTATGTGAACAATACGCCTGGAGTAATTTATAATGATTTATTAATACTTGGCGGACGGGTATCCGAAGGTGCAGATCATGCACCGGGACACATAAGAGCCTACAATATCAGATCAGGTGAGATTGCCTGGATCTTCCATACCATCCCACATCCGGGTGAATATGGTTATGAAACCTGGCCCGATAGCGCATATCTGAAAAGTGGTGGCGCCAATGTATGGGCTGGCTTCAGCCTTGATGCTGAGGAAGGGATCGTTTATGCTCCAACGGGGTCAGCTTCGTTTGACTTTTATGGAGGTGATAGGGCAGGTCAAAATCTCTTCGCCAATTCTATAATTGCCCTTGATGCCAATACAGGGGAACGTATTTGGCACTTCCAGGCCAGGCACCATGACATCTGGGACCGGGACTTGCCCGCACCACCCAATTTAATCACAGTCAAAAAGGATGGCATAGAAATCAAGGCACTGGCTCAAATTTCAAAATCTGGTCATTTGTTTGTACTTAATCGACTAACTGGAGAGCCAATCTATCCGATCAAGGAAGTTGAGGTAGCAAAATCGCAATTGGAGGGGGAGGAATCATGGCCAACACAGCCAGTTCCTACAGTGTATCCAACTTTCTCAAGAACAGCGTTAACCACTGCTGATCTTGCTATTCGCAGTGATGAAGCCAGCGTTTATGCGAAAAATGCCTGGGAGAATTCCGATTTTGGAGAATTTCTACCCCCGACGCTAAAGTCAAAAATCCTTTTTCCCGGAATGGACGGCGGTGGTGAGTGGGGTGGTGCTGCCTTTGATCCCACGACCTCCGTGTTATATACCAACTCCAATGAGATGACCTGGCAATTCAAGATGAACAGATACGAACCGCTCTCATTAGGTCAGAGTGTTTATGAATCCACTTGTCAAAGTTGTCATGGCTCCGATTTCAAAGGGAATCAGCTTTTTGGCAATGTTCCTCAATTGTTGGGAATCAAAGACCGGCTTGCAACCACTGAAATGAAAAAAGTGATAAGCCGTGGCAAAGGAGTGATGCCGGCATTTGCACGACTTTCGGATCGAGAACTCAATGCTGTTATCAAGTTTGTCACCGGAGAGCCGGAAGAAGAAGGTCCTTTTATCAATGAAGGCGCATGGCCATATCCTTACTATTTCGATGGGTATAAGAAATACCTGGCCCCTGATGGATTGCCTATTATACAACCCCCATGGGGTCAAATGACGGCCATTGACATGAATGAGGCAAAGGTTCTCTGGCAGGTGCCTTTGGGTAATGTAGACTCACTGGATATTCCGGGCCATCAGGTAACAGGTACAGAGAATTATGGTGGAGCGGTGGTGACTTCCGGGGGCGTGGTGTTTATAGCAGCTACTTCTGATGAAAAATTCCGGGCATTTGATAAATCTAATGGTCAATTGTTGTGGGAAGTAGACTTGCCGGCGGCAGGATATGCCACACCTGCAACTTATGTGATTGATGGTAAGCAATATGTGGTGATAGCTTGTGGTGGAGGTAAGTTAGGAACTAAATCGGGAGATGCGTATGTGGCTTTTGGTTTACCAGAGTAAGGATAACTAGTCTGGTAACCGAATAAATTTCGAATGACCTGTTTTGGCAGCCACCAATGTCCATTTATCAACCTCAAATTCAATAGCTATTGAGGTGCAAGGGGTCATATTTCCAATATCTTCGCCTGTCAGGTAATCCGCCAGGAAGGAGATTCCCGGATTATGAGCCACCACCACCGCACTTTCAATGTTTTCAGGTAACTCATTAATTAAGCGAAGGAGAATTCGAATGGGGGCCTCATAAAGTTCCTCTTCGATCTTTATCTTATCCACGCCATATCTCATTTGCTCCGCGAGAATCAGAGCAGTTTCTTGAGCCCGGTCTGAATGACTGGTCATGATGATGTCGGGATGAACCGGAGCATTAGCCAGAAACATTCCCAAATGGTTGGAATCTCTCACCCCAATGGAAGTCAAATGCCTGTTCAGGTCTTTTAGTCCACCCCCTGAGCTTTCAGCTTCTGCATGTCTAACGAGATATAAGATCTTGGTCATTAACTATTGGTAACAAGTCGAAAGTAATGACATAATTTGAGATTAGGTCAATCTTATGGTGAAGAAAAAATATAAAGAGTGGAAAACCAAGCGTTTCTAGAATGCATGTTTATTGTAAAAATCAAAAAATTCAACCCTCATGGGTGTTTTTAATTCTGAATTATGCAAAAAATCATAAAATATTATTGAATTGGTCTAAAAATTACCCTTCTTGTTGAAAAACACGGTAAATTGACTTTATTTTGCATCAATAATGAGGAAAACAAGTGTATAATCTGTAATTCACATCATTTTAAGTCAAATCTCATGGCAAAAAAAAAATTAGAGTACATCTGGCTAGACGGTTTTAAACCAACTCAGAGTTTAAGAAGCAAAACGAAAATTATTGATAATTTCAGTGGCAAACTAGAAGAATGCCCAGAATGGGGTTTTGATGGCTCCTCGACAGAGCAAGCTGAAGGAGGCTCATCAGACTGTATTTTGAAACCCGTATATATTTGTCCGGATCCAGTGGTTCAAAACGGATACCTGGTAATGACAGAAGTGCTAGATGCTGATGGTAAAGCACATGAGTCCAACGCTCGTGCCACCATAGAGGATGAGGATGATGACTTCTGGTTTGGATTTGAACAGGAGTACTTCCTGTGGGATACTGAAACTAACAAACCTCTTGGTTTCCCTGCTTCAGGATTTCCTGCTCCACAAGGTCCTTACTATTGCGGCGTAGGTGGTCAGAATGTTTTCGGAAGAGACTTTAAGGATGAGCACCTTAACATTTGCCTGGAAGCGGGATTGAACTTAGAAGGTACTAATGGTGAAGTAGCTGCTGGTCAATGGGAGTTCCAGATTTTCGCTAAGGGTGCGAAGCAGGCTGGAGATGAAATATGGATGGCAAGGTATTTATTAGAAAGGTTATCGGAGCGCTACGGTTTGGCAATAGAGTATCACCCAAAGCCATTGGGACAACTTGATTGGAATGGTTCGGGTATGCATGCCAATTTTTCCAATTCGTTCTTAAGGAATGCTGGTTCAAAAGAGAAAGTAGAGCAGGTTTGTGAAGCATTCCGAGGTGTAATTGATGAGCACATCGCTGTGTATGGGGCTTACAACGATCAGCGGCTGACCGGTCTGCATGAGACCGCTGCGATCACGGATTTCTCTTATGGAGTTTCCGACCGGGGAGCTTCTATTAGAATTCCATTGTACACGGCAACACACGGATGGAGTGGTTACCTGGAAGACAGAAGACCAGCATCAAACGCTGATCCGTATAAAGTGGCAGCAAGGATCATCAAAACTGTGAAATCTGCAACCGTGGCTGTGAATGGGAAAGAAGCGGCAATGGCCTAGAATTATTTAACCCGGATTTAACCATATATATGAAAGCCACCCGGTAATGGGTGGCTTTTTTTTCGGCACTTATTGCACAATTCTTGTTTGGCTTGTGATACTGGTGGCATAGAAGAATCCGAGGACCTCTTCATTTACATTATTGATGTTTCTAATATTTCCTATAACCTCGGTAGGGGCAGTACTGGTAGATTCACCAATATCACCAGCTTGAATTTGTATCAACCTAAAGAAATCAAAAGCACTTTTTGTCAAAGAAAACTGCTCTACTGTACATGAATCTCCTCTTTTAAAAAGGAAAGCGTCAAAGTCAACA
>JAJCYL010000080.1 GCA_029262955.1 Cytophagales bacterium
AAAAAATCATTATTTAAAGGTGTAAAGCACGGGAGTTTTTCCCCTGCTTTTGTCTACAAAACACAGGGAACTTTTGAACAGCTGGATGTAGGAGTGAATTTTCATTTTTCACCCATAGTAGTTGGATTGTGGTATAGAGGAGTACCAATATCCAAGAACTTAAGTAACAATCTCAGTCAAGATGCCATTGTTTTTTTGATTGGCCTTCAGTTTCAAAGTTTTGAATTCGCCTATAGCTATGATTTTAGCATATCAAAACTTGCAGCTGATTCTGGCGGCAGCCATGAATTTTCACTGGCATATCGATTCACCATTCCAGAAAATCCAGGCAAGGTTAGAAAGAAGGACAAGATACCTATGTGCCCGGCTTTCAACCCTTTGAAAAAGCAGTAAACTCAATTAGGATTACCAGCTATTTGATTCATTAACTCCCTGACTATCATAATTCGGAATTCAACTTAAATTTGTACCGATAAGTGATGAGTCAATGAATTTAAGTGAGCGCCTTGATAACCCCATTTTTAGAACGATTCAGTCGTGTGCTTCGAAACTGAACCTTGAAACTTATGTAATCGGTGGATTTGTTAGAGATCTATTATTGAACCGACCTTCCAAAGACATAGACTTCGTTTGTGTTGGTAGTGGTATTGAGTTAGCAAAAGCAGTTTCCAAAGCTCTAAATCTCAAGAAAGAGCCGGTTATCTTCAAAAACTACGGAACTGCCATGATTTCTTTCAAAGATCAGGAATTTGAGTTTGTGGGTGCAAGGAAAGAATCATATAGCCGTGAATCCCGGAATCCTACTGTCGAGAATGGCACCCTGGAAGACGACCAAAATCGCCGGGATTTCACGATTAATGCCTTGGCAATTGGTCTCAACAATCATAACTACGGAGAGTTGATTGATCCATTTAATGGTGTTGAAGATTTGAGAGATCATATGATTAGAACTCCCTTAGAGCCCGGTGTTACTTTTTCAGATGATCCACTGCGAATGATGCGTGCAATACGATTTGCTTCTCAACTTCAATTCGATATAGATGGCAACACATTTGGAGGGATAATGGATCATGTCGACCGGATCGAAATTGTGTCTCAAGAACGAATCACTGATGAGTTGAACAAGATTATCTTGTCCCTTCTGCCTTCGTATGGGTTCAAACTCCTGTTTCAAAGTGGATTATTGAAGAAAGTATTTCCAGAAATGGTCGATCTCCACGGAGTAGAGGTTATCCGTAAAAAAGCCCATAAAGACAACTTTTATCATACCCTGAAAGTATTAGACAATGTTGCAGAGGTTTCTAATGACCTTTGGCTGCGTTGGGCGGCAATCCTACATGACATTGCCAAACCAGCAACAAAAAGATTTAATGATCGGGTGGGTTGGACTTTTCACGGGCATGAGGACAAGGGAGCACGCATGGTGCCCCATATTTTCAGAAGGTTGAAACTTCCGCTGAATGAGCACATGAAATTTGTTCAAAAATTGGTTCGGCTTCACTTGCGACCTATTGCATTGGTAAAGGAAGAGGTGACTGATTCGGCAGTAAGACGCTTGCTTTATGAAACTGGTGAGGACGTTGAAGAGCTAATGAAATTGTGTAAAGCCGACATCACTTCCAAGGACCACAATCGTGTACAGAAATACCTGAATAATTTCGCCAGAGTTGAAGAAAAAATGATAGAGGTGGAGAAAAAAGACAAGGTTAGAAATTTTCAACCCATTGTGACGGGTGAATTAATTATGGAAACTTTTGGGGTTCCACCTTCTCGTGTTGTTGGAGATATTAAGAATGAAGTTCGTGAAGCGATTTTGGAGGGGACTATCAAAAACTCCGAGAAGGAAGCAATCCCTTTCATGATTGGCATCGGTGAACGATTGGGATTAGTAAGAATTAAGGATATAGTTTAATATTGTGGGCTCTTAGAAGTTGAATTTTATCGACTTAAACGTTTTCCACATTAAAATTTGATTTTTGATTAATAGAATAACAATGAAAAGAATTGTATTAGTGTTTGTAGTGCTTGCTTTAAGTTTTTCTTCCAGCATGGTTTTTTCGCAAGGGAGGGATTCTCAGGAATATTTAAGGCAACTGAATATTTATAAGAAGGCTAAGTTCTTTAACGATCCCATTACCACAAGAACAGCGATTTATAATTTGATTGAGATTGATCCTACCGCAAGAGGTTGGATGGATTCCCTGGCATTTGAATATTATACTTATAGGCAGTATACCTCAAGCCTGATCGTCACCTTAGAGGCACTGAAATTAAATGCCAATAACCTGGAAATGCTGGAATTAAAAGCGATTTGCTGGGAACAAATTGGGGACATGAATAAGTCACTGGAAACATATGAGTCTTTATTTCTAAAGAATAACTCATCCATTACCCTTTATAAGATTGGATTTATGCAATTAGAACTCAGTCGATATAGTGAGGCCACCACCTCCGCAGACATACTACTTGGTAAAGAAGATGTGTCTGGAATTCAAATGAATTTCACTAAAAAGGATGAATCCAATCAGCAGATTTCTTTGAAGGCTGCTGTCTACAATTTGAAGGGGTTGATCGCAAAAGTTCAAGGCGACAAAGTGGAAGCTCGAAAGCAATTTGATGAAGCACTTAAGCTTCACCCAGATTTCGAAGTGGTTCTGGATAATATCAAGGAACTGGAAGGGTAGAGAGAACGCAATTAAGCCCTACCTTCGCACTCGATTAAGGACGAATATTGGGCTCAAAAAAGCATACTTACTCATTACAATTTTGGCTGTTATGTCTTAGCAGCCTTTTGTTTTTCTGCAGTTTTAACATGATTATACCCGAGTTGCCTTCTTATTTGGCAAGTCTGGGTGGGGAAGAATACATTGGCTTAATCATCGCACTATTTACTGTAACAGCGGGTCTTTCAAGACCGTTTAGCGGTAAGCTCACTGATCGCTGGGGAAGAATACCTGTCATGGTTTTTGGTGCAGTAGTTAGTGCCATAGCAGCATTGTTATATCCTCTTCTTTGCTCCGTAACCGGATTCTTGCTCATTAGGTTTTTTCACGGTATGAGTACCGGGTTTAAGCCCACAGGAACCTCCGCTTATATTGCCGACATTGTCCCTGTTAATAGAAGGGGAGAAGCAATGGGAATTTCAGGGTTCTCGGCAAGTCTTGGTATGGCCTTCGGTCCATCAATTGGTCCATTGATAGCGGAAAATTATTCAATGGATGCCTTGTTCTATATATCAAGTGTTTTTGCGTTTATGTCAATCGCAATCTTATTAGGTATGAAGGAAACTTCAACTGAGTCTTCAAGCTTCAAATGGAGTTTCTTAAAAATCAAAAAACATGAAATCATTGAACCTAAGGTGCTGGCACCTGCACTAAGCCTTGTTTTACTGGTTTATTCATTTGGAGTGGTGTTAACTGTGACTCCGGATTTTAGTGAGCATCTGGGAATTGAGAATAAAGGGCTATTCTTCACTGTATTCACTGTTTCATCAATGTTAGTAAGATTTCTGGGGGGGAAGGCTTCGGATAAATATGGTAGAGTAATTGTCTTAATAATCTCCTCTGTATTGATGGTGATATCTATGGTCCTGGTTGGGTTGGCAAACGATCAATTCATTTTTCTTCTTGGTGCTTTCTTTTTTGGCCTGGGTGTAGGGATCGGCTCACCCACCACTATGGCATGGACTATAGATTTGAGTGAAAAAAGGTTTAGGGGTAGGGCATTAGCGACCACTTACATTGCATTAGAAGTTGGGATCGGTTCGGGTGCAATAATGGCAGGCTGGCTATATTCTGGTGACATCACCAGAATGCCGTACGTATTTGGATCGGCAGCCATACTGGCATTTGTAGCTTTGATTTACTTAATTGTGCACAAAATCAAAGTCAAAGGTGATCTTCAAGTCTAGTACATATTTGACCCTCTATTTTAAATAGAATGATTTTTTTGTTAGGCATGATAGCTTTTTTAAGTGCTCATAGACTTTTTATCATCAGTTTTGGCGAACCGCTCAGATACTAATAGTCAAAGGCCTTTTGGTTCACCAGCCTAACAAATAAGATTATTCCATATTTTATTAAACAGATATACTTTTAATATATTAAACTAATTATATTAGTAAATACTATAATAATTAGTTAAATGAATAATAACCGAGCTATACTACACCTTGATCTTGATACTTTTTTTATCTCTTGTGAGAGATTATTAGACAGCAAATTGATAGGAAAGCCAGTATTGGTGGGAGGAACAAGTGACAGAGGGGTCGTTGCCTCTTGCAGTTACGAAGCCAGATGCTTTGGTGTGCATTCCGCTATGCCGATGAAGTTGGCTAAACATTTATGTCCGGAAGCAATCGTAATCAGGGGAAACAGTGGTATTTACATGAAAAAATCTGATGAAGTCACGCAAGTGATAAGAGATTCAGTTCCAGCATTTGAAAAGACGTCTGTTGACGAATTTTACCTTGACATATCTGGTATGGATAAATTTTTTAATGCATTGAAGTGGGCAACAGAGCTGAGAGCGAAGATCATTGATGCTACAGATCTGCCTATTTCCTTCGGTTTGTCTGAAAATAAAACTGTCTCAAAAGTAGCAACTGGTATTGCAAAGCCTAACAATCAATTAAAAGTTGATTATGGTACTGAAAAAGCATTTTTAGCTCCATTATCTGTTAAGAAAATTCCGATGATTGGCCATAAAACTTATCAGGCCTTGTTCCAACTAGGAGTACGTGATATTGGAACACTTCAAAAAATGCCATTTCAAATGCTTGAAAGGTCTTTTGGCAAGAATGGGATTACAATGTGGAACAAAGCCAATGGCATAGATCCCTCACCAATCATTCCGTTTCAGGAAAGGAAATCAATTTCTACAGAACGGACTTTTGAAAAGGATTCGACCGATATTATCAAGTTAAAAGGAATCATCGTTGCTATGGCTGAAAACCTGGGGTTCCAGTTAAGACGTGGAAAAAAGTTAACATCCTGTGTTTCGGTTAAAATCAGGTACTCAGATTTTAGTACCGAATCACTCCAATCAAGACTGCCTTACACCTCAGCTGATCATGTTTTAATCCCCCGGATGAAGGAACTATTTGACAGACTTTTCAAAAAAAGACTATTAGTGAGGTTAGTTGGAATAAAATATAGTCATTTAGTAGGTGGGCATTACCAAATTCAGCTTTTTGATGATGAGGAGAAGACCATTCGGTTATATCAAGCCATGGATTTTATAAGAGATAAGCATGGTGATAGATCAGTTATGCGGGTGTCTGGTATGGGAGCAAGAACGATTGGAAGGTATAATCCATTCACCGGAGGACCACCGCCACTTTTGGCCAACCGGAAGATCTGACTCATTTTTTCTTTTTACTTGATTTTGCTTTCGGATTGAATTCAAGTGCCAGATCAAGCCAATGGTCCAGGTCATCATCAAGATCTATTCCTTCGGGGTCAACATAAACATAGCCTTTCATACTTCTACCTGTGAAGTCCATTTCCTTGCACCCTTTTTGGGTAAGCGCATCTTCATAGATTTCAGGATCAATACGTGCCATTAAAGAATCTTTGATAATCCCGACACACATTTTATCATCAACCATAAAGCATAGGCCACCCATCATTTTCTTGTCTGAATATTGGATCTTTTTCTGATCAAATGATTGCCGAATGCGGTCACCAAGGTTTTCATCGTATGCCATATCAATGCATTTAGGAAATGACGATCAAAATTTGAATAATGGACTATTTGGGTCTAATAATTGATTCAATACCATCTGCATAGGATGTTGGCTTGTCTCCAAAGAAATGTTCGTATTTGTCGCTTTTAAAAACAAAATCCCTATCGAACTGATAGATCATTTCAGCCAATTCCTTCATTAAAGGATTAAAAAGTCCCATAATGCCAGCCATAGTCTCGCCCGCAATCTGATGTTTTGGTTTTTTTATACCCATCTCACGTGCAAAAACGTCAATCCATTCTTTACCTGTTAAAGGATCAGGTGCGGTTGGCAAGTGCCAAACCTGATTAATGGCATGTTTTGAGTTCCCTAACTCAGCAGTAGCCTTTCCAGCATCAGGGGTATAAATAAAGGAGTGTTTGCAATCTATTTTTCCTAACCAATTTGCTTTTTTACCTGATTTAAAGTTATTGTAGACCGAAACCATCAACATACTCTTGTCATTATTAGGTCCGTAGAAATCAGGAGCTCTTGCAATCAAACCGGTAATGGTGCCTTTTTCCCAGGCATTAGTCATCATATCAGCAATCTCGGCACGTACTTTTCCTTTACCACTGGGCGGATTGATTGGTGTATCCTCCGTCATGTTACCTAAATGATCCTTGTCATACATGTAAACATTGTCGAAGAAAACCATTTTGCAATCATGATATGCACACGCATCAATGGCATTTCGCATAATTTTTGGCCATATCTCTTCCCAAACTTTAAGCTTATAGTCAAGTCCGACGGTTAAGTAAACAACATCAGATCCTTTTACTGCATTTTTGACCTGCTCGAGGTTTGTAAGATCGCAAGGAAACAATTCGTTTGAATGATGTACTTTCTTAGGTTTTCTGCTAACCAGTCTAATTTTATCTGTATGTTTTGGAAGATTCTTAGCTAATTCGATACCTATGATTCCTCCAGACCCCAAAATGGTTTGCATGTGCTATGGGTTTATTGATTAAGTCAAAAATGTTCTCAGTTAATTTACATAATGGACAGACCTTTCCCCAGTTACCGATCAATAATATTGACGAATTGGATTATTTTTCTGAATTCAAGAATTCGGTTAGGCTGTCCCACCCAAGAGTAACACATTTGATTCGGCCAGGATGTGCAATGACTGGGGTGAACGCGAGTAATTCTTCAGGAATTTTGTCATTGAGAGGTTTGCCAGACAAAACATTATTGAAGAGGTCATTAATATTAATGAATTCCTCAACCTTTTTTCCGTTCAAAAGTGTGGTTAAAATGGAAGCTGATGACTTTGATATAGCGCAACCATAACCATGAAACGAAAGGTTAGATATGGTGTTCCCATCTAAATCAAAGTAAAGTTTAAACTGATCGCCACAAACCGGATTATAAGCTTCAATGATATATTTGGCATCTTCTCTTTTCTTAAAGTTTTGAGGATCACTATTGTGTTTTAAAATGACCTCATGATATAGTGATTTTAAATTATCAGACATCAGTTAAAGATGTTTTTAACAGCTTTCAGTGCTTCATACAAAATATCAATCTCATTTTTGTCATTATAAAATGCTACTGACGCCCTCGAAGTTCCGGGAATATTCATTGATTGCATTAAAGGCATAGTACAATGATGACCAGCTCTAATGGCAATACCTTTTTCATCTAAAATAGTTGCAACATCATGAGGGTGTATTTGATCAAAATTAAAGGAGACAATACTACCTCGAAATTGAGGTTTACCAATTATCTGTAGATCTTCAATTGTTGACAGCTTCTTAGCCATGTACAAAGATAAATCCTCCGTATAGGCCTTTATTTTATCAAGCCCGATGGAATGGAGGTAATCAATGGCTGCACCGAGACCCACAACGCCGGCAATATCTGGTGTACCTGCCTCAAATCGATGGGGAAGATCAGCAAATGACGCATCCTCATAGGTCACAGACCTGATCATTTCTCCACCAAATTGATAAGGGCTCATTTGGCTTAAATATTCTTCTTTGACGTAGAGTACACCAATTCCGGTGGGCCCGAACATCTTGTGTCCGGAAAAAGCATAGAAATCGCAATCCAATGAATTAACATTAACAGGCTGATGGCCAACTGCCTGAGCACCGTCAACCAATACTGGAATACCTCTTCTGTGAGCAATTTGAATCACTTCTTCAACCGGGTTGATAGTGCCCAGTGAATTGGAGATATGACTGATGGCTACCAATTTGGTATCATTGGTAATTTTTGAACTCACCTCTTCAATATTGATCTCTCCGTTAGAGGATACTGATATAATATCTAAATGAGCTTTCTTTTGACGGGCTAATTGTTGCCAGGGTATGAGATTGGAATGATGCTCCATTCCAGTTATTAAAATGCGGTCACCGACTGTAATGGAGCTACTCCCGAAAGAGGATGCTACCAAATTGATGCCTTCAGTTGTGCCTCTTACAAAAATTATTTCTTCAGTGTGATTAGCTCCAATAAAATCTCGGACCTTTTTTCTGGTATTCTCATAAAGCTCAGTCGCTTCAACTCCAAGGAAATGTATTCCGCGATGAATGTTGGAATTATGATTCTTATAAAAGTTGGAGATTGTATCAATTACCTGATTGGGCTTTTGCGTGGTAGCCGCATTATCCAGGTAAACCAACTTTTCACCTGATTTGTTGGTTCTGCTAAGAATTGGAAAGTCTTCCCGAATTTGTGTAAGAGATAACATTTATGTCAGGTGGAATCGTCGTTTAAGCTAAAAACGCAATCTGCGATCAAGATATTGATTATTTTACGTTCCAACTCATCAATGTTTGCAATTAGCGGATAATATGTCAATTAATACTGATAAAATCCTATTAGCAACCGCTAAAGGATTAGTAACTTATGGCAAAGGATCTCAAGGATGGTCTTATCAAAAGACAGATTTTTTAGGTCAACCTGCGTCTATGGTCTATGTGGACGATAGGTCAGGGAGGTGGTGGGCTAGTCTTGCTCACAAGCATTGGGGTCAAAAATTGCATTATTCTACAGATGGGGGAAATAGTTGGAGTGAAGTGATCTCTCCTAAATACCCTGAAGGATCAGAGGTACGGCCGGGTGAACCGGCGAATTTGAAGTATATATGGTCGATAGCTCACGGTGGGGTAGAAAACCCGGAAAGATTGTTTGTCGGGACGGAACCGGGAGGACTTTTTATAAGTGAAAACCAAGGGGAAACATTCTCGTTGATAGAAAGTTTATGGAATCATCCATCAAGACCAGATCACTGGTTTGGAGGAGGTAGAGATAATGCGGGAATTCATACTATTGTACTGGATCCCAGAGACAGTAATCACATTTACGTTGGGGTGAGCTGTGCGGGAGTTTTTGAAACAAGGGATGCTGGCCAGACCTGGAATGTAAGGCACAAGGGATTACGGGCTGATTATTTACCAAATCCAAAATCTGAATGGGGTCAAGATCCACACTCAATCAAGATTTGTGGATCTAACCCGGATGTTATCTGGCAACAAAATCACTGTGGAATTTATA
>JAJCYL010000081.1 GCA_029262955.1 Cytophagales bacterium
AAAACAGCTCCTGCACCCATATTCTTAATCAGCGAATTTGCGGGTTTGTTGATCAGATTTTCTTCAAAAACTTCAGAAGGGTGTGAAGAAAAATTGCGAGGTTTTGGGAATATCTCTTTCTCTTCAATAGCCTGGTAATGCTTATCAATTTTTACCAAAGGTTTTACCAACTCGCCATAATTATAAGCATAAGAAGTAGCCGTATATTGATGTTTGGCAGGATTGGCACCCGTATACCCGCAACCCCAGGTAGGACCGACGGTTACCCGGGCTTTCCTTTGCTGGCTTCTTCGGATAAGAAAAAGGACTCCAACTATTAAAAAGAATGCTAGAGAAGCTACTGATACCTGCTCCATAGCTTCGAACGTTCCTGTAAGCGGCACATTTCCATCGGTGAAAACAAAAGTGATACTTGACAATGGAATAAAAACCATTGCCGGAAGCAGTCCAATAGCTAAAATTAAGATACCAGGTATGGATTTTGCCAGAATCATACTTGTCGTGACTTCTTGCGCATCCAGAACAGCTTCGGACCTTTGACTTCCAAGGAATACGACACTGAAGACTTTGGTGAAACAAAAAATGGCCAGACCGCCAATTAGGGTAAGTGAACTAAATCCGACCAATATGATCATATCAGACCCCAGATCACCACCTTGTAGGCCATGAAATAAACCGGAATAAATAAGGAACTCTGATATGAACCCATTGAATGGTGGAAGACCACAAATTGCCAACGCACCCAAAAGAAAGAAAAAGGCTGTTTTGGGCATTTTTTTAATCAGACCACCCAAATTGTCAATTACTCTGGTATGAGTTTGTTGATAAACACTTCCGGCTGAAAAGAACAGTAAGGATTTAAACAGGGAGTGATTGAGAACATGGAGAAGGCCACCACTAAATCCCAGGAATGCAAGCGAAGGAATGTCTTTGGCCAATCCAATAAGACCCAATCCAATACCAATGCCAATGATGCCAATATTTTCAATGCTGTGATAAGCCAGTAATTTCTTGATGTCGTGTTGTACAATTGCATACATGACGCCCAGCAGACCTGAAAGAATGGAAATGGTCAGTACAAAAATCCCGATACTGAAGAGGTCAGTGCTTATGGAGGTGATTACTCTTAGAATACCATAGATTCCCATTTTTAAGATGACCGAACTCATAATAGCCGACACGTGAGAAGGAGCCGCCGGATGAGCATGGGGTAGCCAGGAGTGTAAGGGTATAAATCCGGCCTTTATACCAAACCCCGTAAAGAAAAGTATGAAGAGTGGCAACGGAGCATATTGACTAAAATATTGGGGCAAATAATCAAAACCCATCGGGCTACCGGTACGAGTCGCCGCAATGATGAATGCCGTCATTATCAAGACCAACGCAATATGCATTTGGATCAGATAGTTCAATCCAATCCTTACCGTCTCTTTCTTTTCTGATTCAAAAATGATCAGTATGAATGAAGAGACCGCCATAAGCTCCCAAACCACTAAGAAAGCCAATCCGTCCCTGATCATGGCAACCAATAACATAGAAAAATGAAGGCCAAAAAAGGCTATCATGTGAAGCGCCATTTCAGTCTGATTCTTAGCCTTAAAATATGGTTTGAGATAACCTTTGGCATAAAGACCACTACTAAGGGCAGTAATGTTGATCACAATGATGAAAAAGGCACTTAACTTATCTATTACTAAATGAACCTGATTTCCAACTAGAGAAATAAAGGGTTCGTTTATGATCTCATTTCCTGGAAGCATCACTTTTATGGCTGCAATACCGGTCACAATAGCCAGTCCCAGTTGTAGTAGATACATGGAAAACCACAACCACTTCTTAGGGCTGAAAAATATTAACAGCGATAGCAGTCCAATGAATAAAATTGCCGATGTATTCATGGAATAATGCTTAAGTTATGGTTGATGTTAATTTTGACTAAGTCCATCTGTTACTTGCTTTTGATTAAATCCAGAATGCCATTAATAAAGGTTAAGGGGTGCGGGGGATTACCAGGCACAAAAAGATCAACCTGATACTTATCTAAGAAATCACGGTTCAAAGCCTCACTGCCAAGAAAGATTCCCCCACTGATGGCGTCAGTACCTGCCAATATTAAGAGTTTTGGCACTGGGATGGCTTCGTAACATATCTCAAGTGCTCGTGCCATATTTTTGGTGATTGGACCGGTTACCACGACACCGTCAGCATGTCGCGGAGACGCTACGAATTCAATTCCAAACCTGCCCATATCAAAATTTACATTGCCGCAAGCTCCTAATTCCATTTCAGTGCTCGCATCACCGCCCGCTGATACTTGTCTAAGTTTTAAAGAACCCTTGAAAATAGATTTGATCTCCGATCGGACCTTATGGGCATCGAGCTCAACAGGCTGCTCCACCCCTTCAGTAACCGATAACCATTGGCGGTTATTAGTGGCTATTTTGTAATTGTTGGTAAACTTGATTTTTTCAGGATAAAGCTGAGCGCAATCTCCACAGAAAACACACTTCCCCATGTCAATGGACAAAGGGTCGGCAGTTATCGCCCCCACAGGACATACTTCACATACCGCCGACCCGTCCACAGATGACTTAGTTATTAACGGTTGGCCACGAAAAGGCATGGGAATTTCGGCAGTCCTGATATTAGGAATGAATTGTTTTCCATGTTGTTTTAATATTTTCAGTTCAGATAACATATTTCGTTTATTCAGAGGTCGTGTCCACAATAGGACAAATCGAAGCTTTTATTATTTATAGGAAAATCTGAAATCTCAAGATCCCTTAGCGCCAGGGCTAATCCCATCCAGTTATGGAATGACGGATCTTTTATTTTATAGTGAATGATTTGTCCCCTGGCATCAGTCATTGCAGAATGACAAATCTCACCACGCCATCCCTCGCTCATCGATAGGTTAAATGCATTGGCTTTGAGTTCAATCTTTTGAAGGGGTCTGTCGATCTTCTGATCAAGATCTTCCCAATGATGAATCAATTCCCTGATATAATTAATGGAATTCTCAACCTCCTGTCGTCTCAGAAGAGCCCTGGCCATGACATCTCCACTAT